>JAPLGT010000275.1:0-12687 GCA_026390035.1 Chloroflexota bacterium | reverse complement strand
TTCATTCGCCAGCACCGTCTCGAACATTTTCAAAATTTGTTGCACTCGGTTTTACAGCCATTTGTACCGGCGCAACAAATCGAGGCTTGTTTACAAGACGTGTTTTCGGCATCGCCCTGGGCAATTCTCTGATGCCGGTTCCGCACTGATGACATTCGGAAGGCAAGGCCAGCCTTCCTGCTTTGCCATTGCTACTGGACAGAAAAGTTTTCGCGTTTTATGGATTTCTTAAGGTGCTACCGCCAACTTTGGCGAAACTAAAGATCATAAGTTTGCGGTAAACCTTAAACCGCTAAAGAGGAGTCAATATGCGTCTCGGTGTACCTGAATTACTCATTTTGCTCGTTATAGTAATTGTTTTATTCGGACCTGGTCGTTTTGGCAAGGTGCTTGGAGAATTGGGCAGTGGCTTGAAATCTTTCAAAGATAATCTTGGTGGCGAGAAGAAAGAAGACGAACCAAAAACCCCTTCTAGCGACGTAAAATAATCGGATATAAATAAGTTTGCCATAGAGTTTACAAAGGTTATTAGAAATGATAATCTTTGTAAGCTTTATGGCTTTTTTTTTGCTGAGGCGACATGGAAATTGGTATTCCGGAACTGTTAATCATACTGGTTATTGTGATCATGATCTTTGGTCCCGGCCGTTTCGGTAAGATATTGGGAGAACTCGGCGCTGGTTTGCGTTCATTTAAGGATAATATGAGTGCCGAAGATAAAAAAAACCAGGCATCAACCTCGACGGATGATGATGGGAAATAATTTTCAATGACAAGGCTGCACTTCCTCGATCCGAATCCTGATCATGCCACTGTCGTACTTTTGTTGCATGGGCTTGGCGCAAATGCGTCTTCCTGGTCTTTGCAATTCGATGCTCTTGGAAAGGCAGGTTTGCGCGCCTTGGCGCCTGATATTCCAGGTTTTGGTGCATCGACGTACGATGGGCGGGGTTGGAATTTCCGGCGAGTTGCAGTCGATTTGGCCGATCTGGTGAAAGAATTTAATTTTGGCCCAGTTTACGTTGTTGGCTTGTCAATGGGTGGTGTAATCGCTCAGCAATTTTCGCTCGACTATCCACAATTGGTACAAAAACTCGTATTGGTAAGTACCTTCTCAGAGTTGAGGCCTTCAAGTTTTTCTCAATTAGTTTATTTTGCGCAGAGAATGCTTGTCGTTCACACAATTGGTCTGAAAGTCCAGTCTAAAATTGTCTCCGGCCGTATTTTCCCAAAGCCCGAGCAAGAAGCGCTTCGGGATATGGCCGAAAAGCAGATTGCATCTGCTGACCCTCGCGCCTATCGAGCGGCAATGCGGAATCTGGGTTTGTTTAGTTCCCGCCGTCGCTTGAAGGAAATTAAAGCTCCCACACTTGTCATTAGTGGGGCGAATGATACAACGGTTGATATAGTTCATCAAAAAATGTTGGCGGATGGTATTGCTGGTGCCAGGCAAGTTATCATTCCAAATGGGGGACACGCGGTTGCTATCGATCAATTTGAAGCATTTAATAAAGTTTTACTGGGTTTTTTGGCCGAATAGTTCGTTAATAATTTTCTGATATATTTCTTGCTAAAGAAAACCATTACTCAAGTAAAATATTTTTTGAAATTAAATCCTTATTTCGTTATCAAACAGAACAGGATAATTGTTAAATAATCCTGAATCAAACTGCATTTACGCGGCTTCAGGATGACTGGGGCTTTTTTTATTCGCCAAAGGAGATAAACGATGGATGACAGTATGCAAACGCCACTGATGGACAATTCACAGACATTTACGTTCAAAGCCGAAACCAAGCAGTTGCTAAATATCTTGATACATTCTTTATATAAAGATAAAGAAGTATTTCTAAGGGAATTGCTGTCGAATGCGTCGGATGCACTCAATCGTTTTCGTTTCGAGGTACTCACGAATCAAGTTGTGTTGGATGCCGAGTCTGAATTATGTGTTCGTATTTCGACAGATAAAGACGCCAGGATGATTACGATCCGGGACTCTGGTATTGGCATGAACAGGGATGAGATGATCGAAAATTTGGGCACGATTGCTCAATCTGGTGCGCGAAAATTTTTAGAGGCTGCCAAAGATCAAAATGCTGACTTCTCTCAGGTTATCGGTCAATTTGGGGTGGGTTTTTATTCTGTGTTCATGGTGGCCGAATCGGTTAAGGTTACTTCACATTCTTACCGACCTGATGATGAGGCAGTCAGCTGGTATGCTACGGGTGATGATAATTTTCAGATAAGTTCTGCAGAAAAGTCAGATCGTGGTACCGTTATCGAGATCAAGCTGAAAGAAGATGCCGCTGAATATGCTACTGATTATCGTTTGAAAGAGATAATACGAAAGCATTCAGATTATATTGGTTTCCCAATTTACATGGGCGAAGATTCTTCGCAAGTAAACAAGCAAACTGCCATCTGGCGTACTTCTAAACAGGAAGTTACTGATGATCAATACAAAGATTTTTACCGGCAGTTGACATTGGATTTTGAAGAACCGCTCCTGCATATTCATTCAATTACAGATGCACCAGTACAGTTTTATGCCTTACTATTTGTTCCTGGGAAATCTGAAAGGGCAGTCTTTTCTTTGCGAAAAGATGATGGGTTGAAATTGTATTCCAGGAATATTTTGATCGATGAATATTCAAAAGATTTATTACCTGAGCATTTACGCTTTGTTCAGGGGGTTGTTGATTCTGAAGATTTACCTTTAAATGTCTCGCGGGAAACTATTCAGGACAGTGATTTGATGACCCGTTTGAGGAAGGCTGTAACTGGCCAGATTATCAAAGAATTGGACAATCTGGCGAAAAATAACGAAGAGAAATACAAAATATTTTGGAAGGAGTATGGCGGGTTTTTAAAACAGGGCGTGGCGACCAACCAGGCTGATGTCGAGAAAATCTTCCCATTGCTTAGATTCAAAACGAACTTGCACCCTGATGACTGGTCATCACTAAATGATTACGTTGGGCGTATGGGCTCAGAACAGAAAGTGATACATTTTATTGTGGGTGATGATTCGAATTCTGTTCTGAGAAGTCCACACCTGGATTATTTCCAGTCGCATGGCACTGAAGTTTTATTATTGACAGAGCCGATCGATTCTTTTATGTTGATGGGACTTCACGAGTATAAAGAATTTAAGTTGCAGAATGTGGCTCTTGCTGATTCTTCAGCTGCGGAAAAATCCGATGATCCGTCCGATGAAAAAGAAAAAATAAATACCACAGATTTTGATAGCCTGGTCCAACTTTTCAAACAAGTATTGGGAGATCGGGTTGCTGATGTGCGTAGCTCGAGTCGTCTTTCTCAGTCTGTGGCTCGTTTAGTCGAACCGGAAGGCAGCCTGAACCCGGAAATGCAGCGAGTTTACAAGTATCTTGGCAAAGATTTTGAACTATCCAAGAAAATTTTGGAATTGAACCCATCTCATCCAATTTTGAAAAGCCTGGTCGGTATGGATCCAGAATCGAGCTTGCAAAAAATGATCATTGAACAGATTTTGGATAGTGCATTGCTGGTAGAAGGATTGCATCCGGATCCTTCCAGTATGGTGCAAAGGGTTCAGGATATTATCCAGGCGGCTTTGCTCAATAAGTAGTGTTGGGTTGTGCGGTAAGCTGCTCCTTGTTATCGATGTTGATTTAATAATGCTGCCGGACCTGGCAGCATTATTTTTAATATTTTCAGTTTGTTCTGACACAATCTTGTCACAAACATGTGTTATTCTATATTAAATGCCTGACCTTATCCTGGTAGTTGATGACGAGCAGTCTGTGACCGATCTATTAGCTTACAATTTACGTAAAGCTAATTGCGAGGTTTTAATTGCCACAAATGGTCGTGAGGCAATCAGGCTGGCTTCAGTGAATAGCCCAAGCCTTGTCTTGCTCGATCTTATGCTGCCTGAAGTGGACGGTTTGGATGTTTGCCGTGAAATACGAAAGACAAGCAGCGTGCCCATTATCATGATCACCGCTCGTGGGGAAGAAATCGATCGCGTTGTAGGGCTTGAGCTGGGAGCAGACGATTATGTTTGCAAGCCATTTAGTGTTCGTGAATTAATGGCCCGAATAAAAGCCGTATTACGCCGCTCACAGCTGGATAATAATGATCAGACGACTACAAATGTGTTACTTGGTCCTGGTGGTCTGCGGATGGATTTGGAACAACGTATGGTTTGGATTGATGAGAGTCTGGTTGACTTGACACGGCTGGAATTTGATCTCTTAACCCTGTTTTTATCTAATGTCGGGCGAGTATTGACCCGGGAGCGTTTGCTCGAACAAGTCTGGGGATATGATTTTGTTGGTGATACGCGAGCAGTGGATAGCGCCATCAAGCGACTTCGCGCAAAGCTGCGCTTCACGGCTGATCATATCGATACGATTGAAGCTGTAAGGGGAATTGGCTATCGGCTAAACAAATAAGGAGACTATGTTACTTGTTCGTTTTCGACTGGTCATGGGTTACTTGATCGTACTAATTATTGGGATGGGGTTGGCTGCTGCGCTGGCCTGGTTTTCTGTCGAGGCTTTGTATATATCAACGCAACAAGAAAATTTACTTGCCCAAGCGAAGGTAATTGCAGCGGCGATCGGCGATCAGAAATTACCACTTCAGCCGATTGAACCTTATAACCAGGCATCCAATACAGCACCTGGTATTCATACCCGCATTCTTGGTGAGCAAGGTGGTGTAATTTTTAGTTTGCCTATGCTGGCAAATCAAGAACCAGTATCCCCGCCATCTGCAGAAAATGCCGGCTTTATTCCACAAGCAGAGCTGCTGCAACGCGAAGAGATTCAGCTAGCCTTGAGCGGGGTTCCAGCCACTGCTATTCGGCAGGTTCCCAGCGCTAATAACCGGAAAGTGCTTTATGCTTCTGCGCCAATTAGGACCGCGGACGGTCTCATTGTGGGGATAGTTTATCTTGCCAGTCCTCTTCCATCAACAGGAGTGCCAGTCAATATATTTTTACAGCTCCTGGGTGCTGTCATTTTTGCGATTGTTTTAGCTAGTATTTTTGGGGCGTTCGTTGCGCGCAGCATAGCTTTACCCATCGAAGTTGTTGCTCGCGCTGCACAAGCGGTTGCTCAAGGTAAATTGAGCGAGTCCATTCCGGTTAATCGTGAAATTATTGAACTTAATCGGTTGGGGCAGGCATTTAACGCCATGACAGTCAGCTTGCGCCAATCTGAAAAGACCAGGGATGCTTTTATCGCTGATGTAACTCATGAATTACGAACCCCACTGACCGTTATTAAGGGGACCATTGAGACATTGGAGGATGGGGCTTTAGACGACATTGCAGGTCGTGGTGCATTACTCGTTTCCATGCAATCCGAGACAGACCGACTTATCCGGCTTGTACACGATCTGCTTGTATTGACTCGCGCGGACTCTGGCGCGCTGAACCTGAATATCCAGCAACTTGATCTTGGTTTATTGGTTCGTTCGCGCTCTGACTACTTCTCAGTGCTGGCTGGTCCTCGCCGGATAAAACTGCGGGTAGTGAATGATGTGAGCGAGAAAATCATGGTTTGCGCCGATCATGATCGCGTAATACAAGTATTTGACAATCTCCTGGACAATGCAATTCGTTATTCTCCGGATGATTCTTCTGTCGAGATATTGATTTCCATTAATAGCGATGAAGGTTGTTGCACTCTGACAGATCATGGGGTAGGCATTTCAGAAAAACATCTACCTTATATTTTTGACCGTTTCTATCGGGTAGATGCTTCCCGCGACCGGCAAACAGGAGGATCTGGTTTGGGATTGGCTATCGTGCGGACTCTGGTTGTGGCACAAAATGGGCACGTTTTTGCTGCGAGTACTGAAAAACAAGGCACGACCATTTCATTTTCCCTGCCTTTGGCGAACAAGGGTTGCCATCCTGTTGTCTGAAAGCTGACACACTCCTGACCTATTCAAAGGGTAAGATAAAAAAAACAAGAATAAGAGGAGTATTTTATGAAACCCAATCAGCTGTACGTTATATTCTTAGCGTGTGTAACGCTCTTAATGTTTTCGCTTATCGCGATTGCGCCGAATACAAATGCAATGGCCAGGCAGTCCATGGTTACTTCCAAATTAGCGAGTGAAATAGAGCCACCTTGCAATTCGAATCGTAGTATTCAGGTAAGTGGAACTGCTGTCGTTTATGTTGTGCCCGATAGAGCATTGGTTCAATTAGGTGTGCAGACTAATGGCTCCACTCCAGGTGGAGTTGCGCTTGCAAATACCCTGGCCATTCAAAAGGTGATTGAATCGATGCAAATTTTGGGCATCGAGCCCAAGGATATTAGCACTGATTTGTATATTGTCGAGCCAATATATGAAAACTATGATTCGTTAGCCATAAAAGGTTATCGAATTAATAACATTGTGGCAGTTACGGTTCGGGATGTTACGAAAACAAGTAAGCTGATTGTTGCCGCTTTGCAGTCTGGTGCGAATCAGATCATTAAGGTCGAGTTCTATACAAGCGAACTGCGAAAATTTCGGGATCAAGCGCGTGAACTGGCAATGATTGCCGCCTCAGAAAAGGCGCGTGCCCTTGCGACAAGTGCAGGCGCTGAAACTGGTTGTGTATTGAACATCACCGAAAATAGCTATTCGTCTTATTATGGAGCCTGGAATTCAGGTCGAGATCCTAATTTATGGGCTCAGAATACTACACAGAACGTGTTGCCAGCTCAACCCGCAGAAAGCAGCGCTGAATCCGAGCCCCTTAGCCTTGGTAAAATATCTGTTCGCAGCGAAGTTGGGCTAACTTTAAGCCTGAAATGAGGGAATAAGGTACTCTGTATTCATACTGGGTAGATGTTTGATAAACTATATTTCCAGGTTCAAAACCATCATGACGAACGATGTCATGATGGTACTTTATTGTCATTAATAGGGATACTTTCAATGGAAATTAATAAGGCAGCATATATTTCGTCAGTCCATCATGATGGTTCAGGCCGTTATGTCATTCCAGCTAAGGGTGGGGAGATACGTATTGGCGACGAAGTCACAATTCGTTTGCGGACCGAGCTGGATGCACCGATTCAGCATATCCTTTTTCGGACATGCCCGGATGGTGAACAGCTTTTGGTGGAAATGCGGCGTGAAACAATTCTAAGCTTAGCTGCCTGCCAATGGTGGACAATCAAGTTTCAGGTGAGTATGCCAGTGACCAATTACCGCTTCTTGTTATTTGCCGATGATGGTATCTGGTGGTTTAATGGGTCTGGTGCCCATCGTCATGTGCCGACAGACACCGAAGACTTTCGAATACTCGCTGATTATTCTGCTCCGGAATGGGTGAATGGGAGTGTTTTTTACCAAATATTTCCTGACCGATTCGCAGATGGCGATCCTACTTCAAATGTTCGTGATGGCGAATATAAATATCAGGATCTGCAATCCGCTTCACGTAAATGGGGAGAGCCGCAAAGCGTTTGGCCAGAAGCGATGGTCGAATTTTATGGTGGCGATCTTCAGGGAGTCGAGCAAAATTTGGATTACCTGATAGATCTTGGCGTGAATGCGATTTACTTCAACCCGATCTTCAGTGCATTTAGTAATCATCGTTACGATGTTAACGATTATTACAATGTGGATCCGCATCTTGGCGGAAATGCAGCTCTGATTTCTCTCCGGCGAGCAACTGCGGAAAGAGGCATGCGTATGATCGTTGATATCGTGCCCAATCACTGTGGCTGGGAGCATGATTGGTTTAAGGATGCAAAAAAGGATCCCAATGCGCCAACTGCAGAATACTTTACCTTTTACCAACACCCAGACAAGTATGAGTGCTGGCTGGGTGTGGAGAGTCTGCCAAAACTAAATTATCGCAGCCAGCGGTTGCGTGACGTTATTTATGCCGGGCCAGATGCGGTTTTCCGCCACTGGTTGCGGGCTCCATATCTTTTGGACGGTTGGCGGGTGGATGTGGCCAATATGCTTGCCCGGCATGGCAAGGACCAGTTGGAGATAGAAGTTTGGGAAGGCATTCGTCATGCCGTGAAGGAAGAAAACAGCACTGCATATCTTTTAGGAGAAAACTTTTTTGATGGAAGCCAGCAACTTCAAGGGGATAAACTGGATGCAACGATGAATTATTCTGGTTTTACCAAGCCTGTTGGATATTGGCTAAACCGTTTTATGTTGAGCCCGCACGGTGAGCCACACCCAATCGAATCGCTTGTCCCCTGGCCGACTCAAGCTCTGGTTGATTCCTGGCAGGCCAGCCGGGCTGCCATCCCCTGGATTATTGCTCGTCAGCAGTTTAATTTACTGGGTTCTCACGATACCGCTCGAATCGCAAATATCCTTGCTGAAAACCCGGCCAGTATCCGATTGGCTGTTGCCCTGTTATTAACTTACGTTGGCGTGCCGTGTATCTATTACGGTGATGAAATTGGTATGCGTGGGGCAGATGGCATCGAAGCACGAGATTGTATGATTTGGGATCCTGCGTTGTGGGATGCGAGCCTAAGGGCTTTTTACCAGGATTTAATTCGACTGCGGCGTACATCCCCAGCTTTAATTGATGGGGGTTTCCAGGTGTTGTTGGTTGAAGATAACGTACTTGCTTATTTGCGTGATACAGAAGATGACCAGATAATTGTAGTGGGTAATCGGGGTCCAGGAGTCCTGCCATCCGAGATGTTACCTGTAAAGCAGGCTGCCATTCCGAATGGAAGCGTTTTCAAAGAGTTGCTGACTGGTCGAGTGAGCACTGTTGAAAAAGGTTATTTGTATTTGCCTGTTCTGCTCCCCGGTGTCCAAATTTGGCAATCGCAATATCAAAAGGATCATTAAGAATCTCCCAAACAGGGAAGAATTAGTTTTGTAGAGATTTCAAAAAAGCAGCCCATGAAAACTCCACCTTTTTGGAAAATGGCCTTTCAGCGGTAAAGTAGAACAAACCCAATGGCTCATTCGGGAACTTTTTCCGAATGAGCCATTGGGTTATATCCATCATTAATTCAAATGGATGTTCGATTTAAGTTATTGGTTGGACTTGAAAAGAAACTGGCAGCGTTCGATCCTGGTTTCTTCATAAGGAATCCCAAGTGCATCAAGAACTTCTTCAGGACGCCCGGTGGCACCTTCGCGAGCAGCCAGTAGAATTGACAGACGTTTATTCCCTTCAGAATCGAGGTCGATGATGTTGATTGATTCGATCAATGGTCTCAGATCATAAGCTTTTCCCCGCCGTTCTCTTGGAAGAGTTTCAGCCTGAAGACAGGCTGAAATTTGTGAAGCCAGCCAATCCGAATCGACCTGATAGAACATGGTTGCTTCATATTCTGCGAAGGTTACCTGGGTTTGTAAAGGTGGGCTCTTTTCATCAACATCTTCGACTTTGATAATTCCCAGACCAGGTGGGACTGCTTTTTCCAGGCGGGCTGGGAGTGTGGCCAGGTTAACATCACCATCAATCCACATGTCAACTAGCTCGCAGCGCGAAGCAAAGCCGAGCGGTAGAGCAGATGCCAGTTGAATTTTTGGCTGTGGGTGAAATCCCTGACTATATATTAATGCTAGATTTGCTCTCCGTGATGTGCGTTCCCAGAGTTTATGTAGATCAAGATGACCAATATAGCGCAAGGCGCCGGTTTTAGCGAATGTTATTCGAATTCTCATATTGCCTTTCTAAATTTTGCGCCCAACCAGCCTCCAACAGGGCTAATGACAATTACCGTAATGATACCGATGGGGCCGATAACCACTTGATTGAATTCATCCCCTGGACGAGCTGTCATCCACAGATAGCCCAGAATTCCTGCGGCAATGAGACCAGCCGAAAGTGCAGTTGCTGGTCCACGACTCAGTCGTGTTATTCCAGACAAACCACCAACCAAAAAGGATACGATTGCCAGAATCGCGAAGGGTGCGAACATCGGAAGATCAGCGTAAACACTCAAAAGAGTGCTGAATAGGACCGTCCCCATAAATATCAAAACTCCAGCGGGCAGGCCGGTAAGAACATCCCATGGCGTTATCCGGAATGATAACGCTGGGTTTCGATTTATTTTTTGGGGGTTTGGCGATTGGCTCATTACTTCAGTCTCCAACAACAGGCAGCCGGGTGTCAACCTGGCTGTTAGGTGTTTTAAGGACTGGGCATTTCCAATAATCCCCGGGATTTTCGCGGCGCAGGTCGTTAAAAGTAGGCATAATGCCGCATGCGAAACAGTGTTCGCGGCAATCTACCCGGATCTGCCCTTCAAGTGATTGGCGAAAATCTTGGAATAGGAAGTTTTTTCGTACCGCAGAAGTGATGTGGTCCCACGGGAAAATTTCATCTGTTCGGCGGGGCCGGTGTGTATAAAAACCAGCGTCCAAGCCATGTTCTTCAAAGGCAGCCAACCAGATCGCGTAGCGGCGTTCTTCTTGCCATGCGTCAAACTTGGCGCCATTTTTCCATGCGGAATAAATAACGTCACCAATTCGGCGGTCACCACGAGTGAGCCAGGCTTCAAGCATGGTATCTTCAGGTGGTGTCCACGATAGTTTAATATTTTTATCGCGCAATTCACGTTTGAGCAGGTTTTGTTTGAGAGTAATCTGTTCAATGGTATCGCAGGCTACCCATTGGAATGGGGTCTGCGGTTTGGGAACAAAAGTGCTTACCCCGGCATGGACCTTGGCCTTGAAGCCAATTACCTTGCGCCCTTCAGCCAAAACTTTTTTGCACAGATCTGCAATGGCCTGCACATCTTCCAACGTTTCTGAAGGGTGTCCGATCATGAAATATAATTTGATCGTTGTCCATCCGCGACTGTAAATCTCATGGGCAGTTTCTATGAGCTGATCATCTGGAATAAACTTGTTGATAATGCGGCGCATACGTTCTGTAGCGGCTTCGGGTGCTAGTGTAAATCCGGTACCTCGCCGGTCGCGAAGTTTGTCCATCAGGTCAACTGATACAGTTTCAATACGTAATGATGGAAGAGAAATCGCCAGGTGTTTTCCTGCGAAATGATCGCCAACTGCTGTTACTAGCTCTAGTATATGCGTATAGTCAGACGACGAGAGTGATAAAAGAGCGAGTTCTTCGAAACCAGTTGATTGGATGGCCTTTTCAACCGCCTGAATAACTTCATCAACGGAGCGTTCGCGCACAGGCCGATTAATCATTCCCGCCTGGCAAAAGCGGCAGCCTCGTGTACATCCCCGCATTATTTCGATCGAGACACGGTTATGAACTGCCTCGATATTTGGAACGATGAAACTGGTTGGTGGTGGGGGCAGCTTGGCTACCATCCGTTTTGTAATAATTTTGGGCGCATCCGGAATAAGTGGTGAGACTGTATTTATGGTCCCATCCGGGAAGTATTGGACATCGTAAAACAGAGGAACGTATACGCCGGGAATGTGAGCCAGTTCCCGCAAAAGGCTTTTTCGGTCGAAGGATGGTTGGGCCGGGGCCGGTTGTGAGTTCTGATTTTTAATACGTTGGATTGTGTCGATAATATCCTGGATTACTTCTTCACCTTCGCCAATGACAAACGCGTCAATGAAGGCGTGCATGGGCTCCGGATTCATCGTTGAGTGTCCGCCGGCGATCACAATCGGGTGACTTTCATCGCGGTCCGATGAATGGATGGGTATCCCGGCCAGATCCAGCATATTCAGGGTGTTCGTGTAGAGTGTTTCGTAGGGCAGCGAGAACCCAATCAGATCAAACGAAGCTAAGGGGTGATAGGTTTCGAGTGAATATAAAGGGATACCACTCATCCGCATTTGTTCTTCCATGTCGCGCCAGGGGGCGTAAGCGCGTTCTGCCAGCGAATCTTCGCGCATGTTGATCAAATCATAAAGGATTTTTAAGCCAACATTAGATACGCCGATATCATAGATATCGGGGAAGACCAGGGCAACCTTGGTTTGAACCTTTGACCAATCCTTAATGGTGATATTCATTTCACCACCTACGTATCTACCTGGCTTGGCCACTCTTAGAAGTATTTTATCAAGCTTACGTTCAATTTCAGTTGGAGTCATCATGGCAGCGATTATACACGCCTTGGTCTGGCTTCAATACTGATGTTTGTCATGTATTTGGAGTAACTATGTCCAAAAATGTGCAAATGCGCTGCCATAATTATCCGTTAGCTTTGTTAGTGGCGTTTATTGCGTATGAATTCTACCCATTTGGCAAGCTGAAATGATGAAAAAATAAATGGTTTTGATCTTTGCTTGCTGAATATTTGCGCGACCCCGTTATACCGTCGAGAGAATTTCTCGATCCAGTGTAACGGGGTCGGTGAGGCGTGAGCGGTCCAGGGATGATAAAAAAATATGGTAGATAGGTAGGCTATATAACAGGTTTCCCGTTTTTATAAAAAACTTCACTATCTACCAGAATTTCTGCATCTGCCATATCGCAGAGCATATCCCAGTGGATCCCAGATTCGTTTTTCGACCCACTCTCTGGATAACCAGCTCCTACAGCCAGATGGATGGTGCCACCCATCTTTTCATCAAAAAGCATATTTTTGGTAAAGCGTTGGATACCATAATTGGTACCAATCCCGAATTCACCCAGATATCGCGCGCCCGGGTCTGTGTTTAGTTGAGCAGTTAAAAGTTCCTGGTTCTTGCTTGCTGTTTCTTTTATTACTTTGCCATTTTCGAACCATAGCTCGATGTCGGTTACTTCCTGGCCATATT
>JAPLGT010000292.1:0-45516 GCA_026390035.1 Chloroflexota bacterium | reverse complement strand
TACGCCGCAGTTCAGGCCGGGCAGATCGTTCACGGTGTAGGTTTGATTGAGAGCCATCGGATGTGTTCCTTATAATTGTCAAAAATTTGATTATGCTGTCGCGAAAATGCGGGAGGTAACCGGGCGCATTTCACCCACCAGGCGCGGCAGGATTTCCAGGAAGCGATCCACTTCCGCATCGCTGTTGAAGCGCCCAAGCGTGATGCGCAGTGAGCCGCGCGCCCGGATTGGGTCCAGCCCCATCGCCATCAGGATATAGGAAGGCTGCCCGGCGCTGTGAGAACTGCAGGCGCTGCCGGTTGAGATGGCAATGCCTTCTTCGTTCAGTGAGAGCATCAGGTGGATGGCCTCGCCCTCCTGCCCGGCAAAGCCCAGGCAGATATGTCCCGGCAGGCGTTTGTAACGATGGCCAACCAGGTAAGCATTCGGGATTTCAGCCTGGATGGTCTCGATGATCCGGTCGCGCAGGCGCACCAGCCGGCTGGCTTCCGCGGACATTTCCTGCGCAGCGATTTCGGCAGCCTTGCCCAGACCGGCAATCGCTGCCACGTTTTCGGTGGCCGAGCGCAGACCGCGCTCCTGCCCGCCGCCGTGCACCAGCGGTTCGATTTTGAGGCCTTTGCGGATGTAGAGCGCGCCGATGCCCTTGGGACCGTGCAGTTTGTGTGCCGAGAGCGACAGAAAATCGACCGGCAGCACATCCATGTGCAGGGGAATCTTGCCGACGGCCTGGACGGCATCCGTATGGAACAGCGCACCGCCCGCTCTGGCTACCCCGGCAAGTTCTGCGATGGGTTGGAGTGTGCCAACCACATTATTGGCAGCCATGATCGAGACCAGCCGCGTGTTGGGGCGCAGCGCCGCTTGCAGCACGGAGGCTTCAACGATGCCTTCGGTGGTCACAGGCAGATACGAGAGGTATTTGCAGGTTTCCAGGATGGCCGGATGCTCGAAAGACGAGGTGATGATGTGGCAGTCTTGCGGCCTGTACTGGCTGGCAACGCCCATCAGCACCATATTGTCGGATTCAGTGCCGCTGGCCGTGAAAATGATCTCGTCCGGGCTGGCGTGGAACAACTCCGCGACCTGACGGCGGCCCGTGTCGATGGCCTGTCTGGCCTGCTGCCCGGCCCAATGCAGGCTGGATGGGTTGCCAAAGTTGGTCCCGTAGAAAGGAAGCATGGTTTCGACAACACGCGGGTCGAGCGGGGTGGTGGCCGAATGGTCAAAGTAAATCTGTTCCATCCTTATTCACCTCGGTAGAAGTTCTGGTTCTCCAGGGAACGCACCACGCCGAAATGAGCCTGCCAGCCGATTTCCTTCTTGCCAACGCAGATGGTGCAGGTGCCCACGGGCGGGTTGCCGCGCAGCAGCATCTTGTCCCAGGTATCCGGCTGGTTGTGCAGAATGTCCACCAGCGGGTCGATGCCGATGCCATACAGCGCATTCACTTCGCGCACGCGCACATTCGGGGCCACGTCCTGGATACGAGCGCGGAAGACCTCGCGCTCGGCCTGCGAGACACGGTCAATCTTGGTCACCACGCATACATCAGCCAGCGAGAGCATCGGGCCGATCTTGAGCGGCAGGTTGGTGCCGCTGGTGGCCTCGATCACGATCATGCCCAGCCCGCCATCCACGTAAGGCGAACAGCGCAGGCACAGCCCGGCGGTTTCCACAAGCAGGACATTCGCGTTCTGCTCGCCGGCCCATTTCAGGGCGTCGCCCAACACCATCACGTTGCAGTGATCTGGGCACAGTTCCCCGGAATAGACTTTCTTGGTCGGGATGCCGAACTCTTTGGCAAAGATTTCATCTTCCTCGGCGTACTGCACATCGACTTTCAGGAAGGCCACTCGGTCACCTGCGTCTTGCAACTTACGGATCATGTGACGCAGGACAGAGCTTTTGCCGGTGGTTGCCGGCCCGGCACAGATGGCGAGTTTCATGCTAATCCCTCCAGTTCATGGGTGTTCAGGCGTTCGCCAAAGCGGATTTTGTCGCGCATGGCGGAAAGTAAGTCATCGAGTTTGCTGACCTTGTGCGAGAAGATACGTTCTTCTTCGTTGGTATACAGGACTTTGGTGATCGAACCGCCCTGCATCACGATGCGGTAATCCGAAAGCAGGGTGATGCGCGGATCGTGAGTGACGAAGATGAAAATCTTGCGGTACTGGCGCAGCAGCTCCATCGCACGCGTGCGGTTGATGCCGGCATTCTCCACTTCGTCGAGCAGCACGATTGGCGTGTTGCAAATGATGGTTGCATCCGCGATCAGCAGCGCGCGGGTCTGGCCGCCCGAAAGCTCGGTCATGCGGCTGGTAAGCACGATTGGTTCGCCGGTCAGCTCGTTTGCAAAAGACAGAGTCTTCTGGATCATCTCATCCACCTGGCTCTTTTTCACCGCGCGAATACCAGCGTGCATGGTCAGGAACTCCAGCACCGGTAGGTCTGACAGAAAGGTCGTGTGCTGGGTGATCAACGCGATCGGGTTCATGGCCGGGTTGTCACGGTATTCCAGTGGCGGTCGCTGGCCATTGATTAGCATGCGCCGACCGGTCTGCGTGTTGGCGTCCGCAAACAGTTCCAGATCGTTGATCAGGGTGGTTTTGCCAGATCCTGTTGGCCCGACAATGCTGATCACATCGCCCATTTTCATTTCAATGCGCTCAACAGCTTCCGGAACACCCGCGCGGTTGTGTCCACCTAAAATCGTGATGCTTTCAATCATTTTTTCTCCTTTTACCCGGCCTGTCCTGGATGATGGAAGGCCCGGCACTTGATTAATTGGATGGATAATGTTTAATTGCAATATATCCTATTGACTTAGTAGTATATAAAGACAAAAAAATTATGCCATTTCGGCAATTGTAGTGTTTTCCAGGCGTTCAATAATCTGTTCCTGGATCTGCTCAAACAGCCCGCTGAGTTTCTCTTCCCGGTCCATTGGCGCAGGGGCATAGCCTTTGGAGCTGACTGGTTCAAGTGGAGCCAGTGCCCCATCAAACAGGCGGATAATCTCGCCAACCGAAATCATCACCGGGCTCTTGGCAAGCTGCACCTGGCTGCCCGTGGAATCCTGGGCAATGTATCCGGAACTTCTCATCGCCGACAAAATTTCTACCAGAGATTCTGCTGGAATTTGTTGGAGCGCGGCAATTTCGGTCGCGGATACCGCCTGATTAATGCGCGCCAGGTAGATCAGGGTGAGTAGCGCATACTCGCTGTGCAGGGAAAGTTTCACATCACTCCTTATATGACTAATTCAATGGGGATTATATCCTAAACCTTGTTTTTGTCAATATTCAGCAGCTGAATGATGACATTTGCAATAGGATAAAGTGATATTTATCGCAAAAAAAAGCCCATCTCCGGTCAGAGATGGTCCAAGAAAAGCAAAAATGTTCAATCCATCACATCCGCAATGGTGGTTTTCTCCAATTTATTGGAGACATAATCCCGAATTTCCCTGAATATCGCAGTCAGACTTTTTTCCTTCTCAATCGGTGTCGACGCGTAGAAATTTTCGCTGATTGGATCTTTGACAATCACATTATCCTTAAGAAGGTGTCGTTTTTTTACTTTTTTCTTGAGTTGCGTACCCTCATTTTTTGAGTTGCGTTATTCTCTTCCGACTTGTTGCGCTAGCCCTTTTTATTTTTTTTGACAGAAATTCTTACTTGTGAACCTGGAATTACCAATTGAGTATGGCGCTTTACCATCCTGGTTTTACTGGGTGCGAGTCGGGGCCATGTTGTGGCAAAGGGTTTATCAAAAAAACTGTTTCATCGGTTTGCAAAGTGCTGCCAATAACTCTGCGCTGAATGAAATCTGCAATGCGTAAAAAGCATTTAATTTGGGTTATTTTCTGAAGTTGAGGCCCGGCGCTGTTGATTCCCATCCCGCCTGCTTGACTATTCTTGGTTGCAACCTAGAATTTATTCTGGAGAACCGCGACCGCAGCTAACCCAAAAGTGCTATACTTTATTTTGAATATTTTTTTGGGCGTGTCGTTCTGATGTTTATTGAGATATATTATTCTTTATGCCAAGGGTGATTATATGGATTTCACAGCCTATGCACGCATCGTAGCCGAGGACCTGGTTCGTCTTAAGCGCCGTATCGTTAATTCGCACATTCCTAAAAAGATCATTGATCAAAACTTGATCATTGGGACCTGGAACATTCGGGCCTTTGGGGATATTTTCAAAAGTTGGGATGAGAACCCTGCCTCCCCGAAGCGAAATTTGCGCGCCATGGTTTATATTGCCGAGATTGTTCGTTGTTTTGATGTGATTGCCATCCAGGAAGTGAAGCGCGATACTTCAGGGATAAGGATGTTATTAGAAGACCTGTTGGGCCCCGATTGGGGCCTTGTTATCAGTGATGTCTCGGTGGGATCGAAGGGTAATACAGAAAGGCTATCCTATATTTACGACAAGCGCCGTGTGCAACCTTCAGGTTTGGCAGGAGAAATTGTTCTGCCGCCCACGGCTGATGGCAATCCTGCCCAACAGTTTGACCGCACGCCCTATATAGTCGGGTTTCAAACCGCCAAAGAGAAATTTTCGCTCTTGACGGCCCATATTCGTTATGGCAAGAATCCAGCAGACCGGATTGGCGAAATAAGCGCGCTGGCCCAGTTTAGCGCAACCGAGATCCGTCAACGCGCCGTGATAGGAAGTGATGAAGGAAATGTAATTGTTCTGGGCGATTTCAATATCGATGAACGCGGAAATAACCCCTTATTTAAAGCATTTGTGTCAACCGGGTTGGTGGTGCCTGCTCAACTGTTAAACCTGAAATCAACCTACGATACAAAACCGAAATTTTACGACCAGGTCGCCTGGTTTATGGATGGATTGAGCCTGCCGTTTAGTGGTAGGGCGGGGGTGATCGATTTTGCTGGCGCAGTGTATAAAGAGTTATCCTTGTCGGATATGTCTTTTAGATTATCTGATCATTTTCCTCTATGGGTCGAATTTGTGACCGACCGCAGCAGCGAGAATATGGCGCGTGTCCTGGGGCTGGATCCTGCAGCACCAGATCCGTTTGTTTCGATCCTTGATTAAACTAAAACGGGTTATTTGCTGCGATTCGGACTTTATATCAACCTTGAATGTATTCGCGTAGTAGAATTGCGACCGCATCATTATAGATGGTGCAGGAGATAAGTGTATGCAGGATTACGAAAAGCTGGGCGTTTTTTACCTGGGGCGAGAATATGATCTCAATAACAAAAAACTTCAGGACAATTTGCTTCTTTACGATTCGCGCGATCTTGTCACACATGCCGTTGCGGTAGGAATGACTGGCAGCGGTAAGACCGGCTTGTGTATCGATTTGATCGAGGAAGCCGCCATAGACGATGTCCCGTCGATTTTGATCGACCCCAAAGGTGATCTCGCAAATTTACTTTTGACTTTTCCACAAATGAGCGCTGAAGATTTTTTGCCCTGGATCAATTCTGATGATGCCACCCGCAAAGGTCTTTCCATGCCTGAATACGCTGCCCAGCAGGCGGCTCTATGGAAAAATGGCCTGGAAGAATGGGGCCAAAGCGCTGAGCGTGTCAGGCGTTTACACGATGCAGCTGAATTTGCAATTTATACCCCGGGCAGCAATGCTGGCATTCCAGTCTCCATTCTACGGTCGTTTTCTGTGCCCCCGGTGGAAATCATGGAGGACGCTGAACTGCTGCAAGAACGCATTAGTACCACTGTTACAAGTTTACTCGGGCTGCTTAATATCGAATCCGACCCGCTCCAGAGTCGCGAACACATCCTGATGTCAACCGTTATTGGCCTGGTCTGGCGAGCTGGCCAGGATTTAGACCTGGCGACTTTGATCCCTCAGATCCAAAACCCACCGGTTGCAAAAATTGGTGTGCTGGAATTAGAGTCTTTTTACCCGGCCAAGGATCGTTTTGGGTTGGTGATGGCGCTTAATAATCTACTGGCATCTCCGGTTTTTAGTTCATGGCTGGAGGGTGAGCCCCTGGATATCGGACAAATCCTGCATACGCAAAGTGGCAAGCCACGGGTGGCAATATTTTCTGTTGCTCATTTGGCTGATAATGAGCGCATGTTTTTTGTATCCATGCTATTGAATCAAATTCTGGGCTGGATGCGAACCCAGCCCGGTACGACCAGCCTGCGCACGTTGGTTTACATGGACGAAATTTTTGGATATTTTCCACCTGTCGCCAACCCACCTTCAAAAAAGCCCTTGCTAACTTTGCTAAAGCAAGCGCGGGCTTACGGCGTTGGGGTGGTATTGGCTACCCAAAATCCGGCCGATCTGGATTACAAAGGTCTCGCCAACATTGGCACCTGGTTTATTGGGCGTTTGCAAACGGAACGTGACAAACAAAGACTGATGGACGGGCTGGATGGTGCCTCGGCCAGCAGTGGGAGTAGCTTTGATCGACAGAAAATGGAACAGCTTCTGGCCGGTTTGGGCAGCCGTGTCTTTTTGATGAACAATTCGCACGAAGACCAGCCGGTGATTTTTCAAACCCGTTGGAGTCTCTCTTATTTGCGGGGACCTTTGACCCGCACTCAGATCAAACAATTGATGGATCCTTATAAGAGCCGGGTAACAGCAGACGTAAAAGCTGCAGTGGTTCCAATTGTTGGAGAAGTGACTGCCCAACCGGCTTTGTCGCAGGTTGTTTCAACTGGATTGCAGCCTAACCTGCCCGCAGAAATTACCCAGTATTTTATTCCACTGCGCGGAAGTTCTGCCGGTGTGGTTTATCAGCCGGTCCTGATCGGGGGCGCCAGGCTGCGCTTCACGGATGCCAGGTCTAAAGTTGATTGGCCCCAAGATATAACTGTGATGACGCCGATCATTGACAAGATCGTGGCTGTCAACTGGGATATAGCCCAGCAGGTCAGCTTTTCATTAAATGAGCTTGAGAAGAACCCGTCCCAGGGTGTTAATTTTTGTGATTTGCCGGGTACTGTCTTGAAAGCAAAAAGTATGGGCCAATGGAGTAAGGATTTCGTAAGCTGGCTTTATGCCAGTCAGACTTTAAAGCTTTTGCGCAGTCCCAGTACTGGTTGGTATTCTGCGCCAGACGAACCTGAACGCGATTTTCGTATACGTCTGCAACAGGTAGCCCGCGAACAACGCGATGGCCAGGTGGAGGCGCTTCGTAAAAAATATATTCCCCGGATCAACGCGTTGCAGGAAAAACTGCGCAAAGCTGAACAGGCTGTTGCGCGGGAGGCTTCACAGGTCAGCCAGGCAAAAATGCAAACAGCCATCTCCTTTGGCGCCACATTGCTCGGTGCTTTCGCCGGTCGGAAATTGACCAGCGCTAGCAGCATCAATAAAGCTTCCAGCGCAATTCGTGGAGTGGGGCGTTCCATGCAGCAGCAGGACGATGTTGGTCGGGCCGAAGCATCAGTGGAAATATATAAAAAACAACTTGAAGAATTAAATACTCAATTTGATGACGAATCTGCTAGTTTTGTGAGTAAAATTGACCCCAATATAGAAGTTCTCGAGACGGTGGTGGTTACCCCAAAAAAGACCGGTATCAGTGTCCAACTGGTATCGCTGGCCTGGGCGCCCTTTCGGATGGATGCGCAGAGTCAATTGCTTCCCGCCTGGTAAGGTGATGATTTTAAAGATTAAGCGACATTTTTTATAAAGTGTCCATGCCATGACAATGAGGAATAGACGATGACAGATCTACTGTACCAAACGGATGCTTATCTCCGGGAATTTGATGCCAGAATATTGAGCGTGGACGGCGAAGCCCGTACCATTGTGCTTGACCAATCTGCTTTTTACCCGGGTGGAGGTGGCCAACCCTGTGATTTTGGCACACTCGTAGTGAATGGCCTGCAATATCCGGTCACGAAGGTCAAAAAACAGGCTGATGATGTGCTTCATTTCATCGCTGGTCCGGATGAAATGCCCGTGCCGGGTGCTTTAGTACATGGAATTATCGATTGGGAGCGGCGGCATAAACTAATGCGCACACATTCCGCCCTGCATATTCTATGTGGCACCGTCTTCCGCGATTATGGTGCCCTGGTTACCGGCGGAGACATGGAGCCGCTCGGCGGGCGCATGGATTTTGAATTTGAGCGCATGCAAGCCGGGCTGGTTCATGATATCGAAATCGCGGTCAATAAAGAAATCGCTAACGCGCGTGCCATCACTGTCAAGATCCTGCCGCGCGAAGAAGCATTGCGGATCCCGGATCTGATCCGCACCAAGATCAACCTGCTGCCTGAAGGTATCGTAAATATCCGCACGGTTGAAATTGTGGGGCTCGATTTACAGGCGGATGGCGGTACGCATGTTAGTAATACATCAGAGGTTGGCACTGTTAGAGTGGTGGATTACAAATCGAAGGGCGCGATTAACAAGCGTATCTATATTTCAATCGAGTAACAATCAACTGGTATTATCCAGGAAAATCATTCCATCATCTTCCCAACTTTCCCCTTTTCTTGAGGCCTTATGACCGCAAAAGTGATCCTGAACCCATATTCAAATCGTTGGAATGCCCAGAAGCGTTGGGCGGAAGCTGAGATCGCCCTGCGTGCAGCTGGGGTTGATTTTGAACTGGCTGTTTCGGAAGGACCGGGGCACATTGGCGAGTTGACTCGCCAGGCATTGCTGGATGGTTTTTCGCCTTTGATTGCGGCTGGGGGTGATGGAACAATTGGTGAGATGGTCAATGCAATTGGGCATGCCTCATCTGCTGATGCCGTGCTGCCTACGCTGGGAATCATACCCCTGGGAACTGCAAATGATATGGCCTATGCCCTGAAGATCCCTTCAGACCTTGGTGAAGCAGCCAGGGTGATCAGTGCCGGGAAAATTCGCTCGATGGATATGGGCAAAGCTAACGATATCTATTTTGCCAATAACAGCGCCCTGGGCATTGAGCCGTATGTATCCGTGATCCAGAACAAGATCACCTGGATAAAAGGGATTGGACGTTACCTTGTCGCTGCTGTGATGGCAATCATGGCTGGTCCATCCTGGGATGCTCACCTGGAATGGGATGGCGGTAGCTATGATGGACCAATCTCCCTGGTCTATGTTGGCAATGGGCCACGTTCGGGCGGCGTATTTTTCATGGGACCGCATGCAGATCCATTTGACGGCAAGCTGACGATTGTTTTTGGCCATCGTGCCACTCGGCGGGGGATGTTTGCTCTGCTCCCCAAAACAATGAAACAAGATAAGGGCAGTTATGTCGAGAGTGAAGGCATGACCGAATTTTCGGTCAGTTGGCTCAAGGTGCACCTGGATAACCCTTCTCCGGCGCACACCGATGGCGAAATTTTCTCGAGCGGGATCACCGATCTCGAATATCATATATTTCCAAATCGGCTTCAAATGCTGCTACCCTGATCTGGTTGCCGTGCTTATGCAAGTATTGGAGACATCACCACAAGGGTTCCGTCTTCCGATTGGGAATGTTTTTCCCCACGCGGCAAAACAGTCCTTGTTTTAACAGGATCTTACCCCTTTTCAATCACCCGGTTCAGGTTGAGTTATAAATAATTCAGGGCCGGGCGATGCTTGCAAATAAAACCTGGTTTGGTATGCTGTTGTAACCATTCAGCGCAGGCCTGCGGTTATGGTCTGCAACCCAAAGCATGCTGGGTTCAGGCTGCGCAAATCCCTGGTCTGTTTTGGGGGCGCATACATGTGTTCCCGGGTTCTACCATTACTTACGCTGGTAAAATAAAGCAATGCGCAATGCTCGTACTTTTTTCAACATACTTTTCCTGGTTTTTTTTACGGTCGCTATCTTTGGCGGGCTTTTTTTTGCTGACTTGGCTTTTGCTCAACGTGTGCCCGGAGGCGCCGATTTTATTGTGCCGTGGAAGGGTATGCAGGATTTCATGCTACAGGGCGTAACACCTTATGGGGAAAAAACTACGCTGAATATTCAAAACATTATTTACAAGCGCACCCCACTTGCTGGTCAATATCCTTATCAGGTAAATATCCCGCTCTTTCTGTTGGTGTTTTTTCTGCCGTTATCATGGATCCGCGATTTGGTGATCGCCCGTGCCATCTGGATGATCATTATTGAAGTCGGGCTGTTTGGTGTTGTGCTGGCATCTTTGCGTCTCACCCGTTGGAAGCCTCACTGGTTATTTTTTATCCTTATCCTGATTTTTTGCTTATTCTGGCAGCCATCTGTCTCAGCCTTGGTATCCGGGACATCTGTCATATTGCAGGCACTCTTGTTTTGTATTGCTTTGCGAAGTCTTGAATTGGGGACCGATGAATTGGCAGGTGGATTATTGGCATTAAGTTTGCTCAATATTGAAGCCACCGGTTTTGTTTTCCTGACCACTCTGATTTGGATATTCTCAACGCAACGCTGGCGAGTTCTCGGTGGAATTGGTATGATGCTGGCGATATTATTCGGATTGTCGTTGATATTGCTGCCTTCCTGGATATTGCCATTTTTTGGTTCCGTGATTTCGAATTGGAAATCTGGCGCTATGCCTTCCACATATGCTTTATTCGAAGGCTGGTTGCCCGGTATTGGGCGACGCCTGGCCCAGATCCTGGCCATTGGCGCGTTGACAATCTTATTTCTTGAATGGCGCTCTGTACGTGGTCAGGATGTTCGCTGGCTGTTTTGGACAATTTGCCTGACTGCTGCCCTTACTCCATTGACTGGTATTCCATACTTCTCGAACTGGTTGGTTTTTACTCTGCCCGGCATGCTTTTGGTTATTTCAATCATGGTTCAAAGATGGAGGCTGCTTGGATTTATCAGTTCTGTGATTGTCATGGTTTGTGCTTTCCTGGGCTTATGGGCTGCACAAATTAATGGGATCACATCCGGATTTATATTGTTTTACCCGCTTCTCTTGACCCTGTTCCTGTACTGGGTGCGTTGGGGAGCAGTCCGTCAACCTCGTTTATGGGCTGATGAAATTGCACTCAGGGGCTAATGTGAAACGCCAGGAATTATTTGCTCTATTTTTGATCGGCTTGCTATTTAATATTTGTATTGCCTGGTTTCAACTCGCGCCAGGATACATGGATGCAGATTATTACTATGCCGGCGGTCTGCGGCTTGTCCAGGGACATGGTTTTACTGAAACCTACCTGTGGAATTATTTGGATAATCCGCAGGTCTTACCACACGCATCTCATGGTTATTGGTTTCCGCTTGCTTCGATCATTGCTGCCGCCGGAATGTATCTAACCGGCCAGCATTCTTTTTGGGCGGCTCGTTTGGGTTTCATCGTGATTGCTGCATTGGCGTCGCCTGTCTCAGCACTGCTTGGTTTTAAAATTACTGCCCAGCGTGGAACAGCGATTGCAGCCGGATTACTGGCTGTTTTTAGCGGTTATCATGCTCCTTTCATGCCAACTACTGATAACTTCGGGCTATTTATGCTGCTCGGTGGGCTATTTTTTCTATTCTTGCCGCGCAGTGGGCGTGCTGCGCCTTTTTTGCTTGGGTTTATAACTGGTCTCATGAATCTCTCCCGTGTTGACGGGTTGATGTGGTTCGTTCTGGGCTGCGTGGGTTTATTTTTTCTATGGTTGGATGCTAAACCTCGCCTCAGAATAGGCTCTTTTGTAATCTCAATCATGATTTTTTCGATTGGGTACGCCCTGGTCATGGCTCCCTGGATGGCTCGCAATATAGCGGTATGGGGCACACCACTCACCCCGGCTGGTAGTAATGTGATCTGGATGACCCGTTATGACGAGACCTTTGCCTGGCCTGCCAGCCGGATAAATATGCAAAACTGGTTGGCAACAGGCTGGCAGTCAGCACTTGAAAGCCGTTTGACAGCCTTCAAACTTAATTCCATCAATACGATTGGCGCCCAAAGCGCCTTCTTGCTGTTTCCATTTATACTGATCGGCTTGTGGGCTTTGCGCAAGGATTTGCGTATTCGCCTGGCAGTATTTGGTTGGCTGACTTTATACGGATTTATGAGCTTTATTGTTCCCTTTGCCGGTTCGCGTGGAAGTTTTTTTCATGCTGCCGCCGCGCTTCAACCAATCTGGTTTACCGCTGCGGTCGTTGGGGTGGATGTGCTCGTCGCCAAGGCTCGCGCCAGGGGTAGATTTACACCTGCGGCTTTTCAGGTTTTCCGAATAGCGCTGGTGCTTTTCATGGCGATATTGACTGTAAGTCTTGCTCAAATTGCGATCATTAAGAATGATTGGAACCAATTTCGGCGAACGTATGATCGTGTCGAAGCCATCTTGGTACAAAACGGTGCCCAGCCTGCGGACGTGGTGATTGTTGCCAATTCACCGGGGTATTATGCTGCCAGCGGTCGCTCTGCCATTATTGTGCCTGATGAAAATCTTGAATCTGTGCGGGCACTGGCTGATCAGTTTGGAGCAAAATATCTCGTTTTGGAAAAAACCTACTATACAGATCCGATGATCCCGGTTTATAAAAACCCGGATGTTCAGCCAGGTCTTAACTACCTTGGGGAATTTGACGATGTTCGTATCTTTGCATTCACCCACTGATAAACAGCTTTCCAGAAAGGACATATTGCTCCTTGTGGGTGCAGTATTAACATCTCTGGTTATATACCTCGGGTTGAGTGCCGCAACATATCGGATCGGTTTCCCGCTGGATGATTCTTGGATACACCAAACGTATGCCCGAAATTTAGCCCTGCTGGGTGAATGGTCATTTTTACCAGGTGAATTATCGTCCGGGTCAACGTCTCCGCTTTGGACAATCCTGTTGGCGCTCGGCTTTGTCCTGCATCTTTCCCCGTATTTTTGGACATATCTGTTGGGGGGCCTGCTGCTTTTTGGAATCTCCATCCTGGTCGAACTAATCCTGCGCAGATCAGCCTCATTATATAAACCAGCGTATCCCTGGGCTGGTTGTTTGTTTGCGTTGGAATGGCACCTTGCTTGGGCAGCTTTTTCTGGCATGGAAACCAGCCTGCATATTTTCCTGGTTTTATTCGTGGTGAGCATACTGTTGACGGGTTCTCGAAATTACCTGATCGCCGGTATTGTTGTGGGTGTCTCTGTCTGGGTGCGCCCTGATGGTCTGACACTGCTGGGCCCTATGTGCCTGGCGATATTTTTGACAGAACAGACCGGATCTGATCGCATGCGTGGTTTATTAAGGCTTGGTTTTGGTTTTAGCGTATTCTTTTTCCCTTACCTGTTATTCAACCTGGCGATTTCAGGCGCGCCAATGCCAAATACTTTTTACGCCAAGCAAGTTGAATACCTTGGATGGCAGTCACTGCCGCTTGGCAACCGGCTATTATTTTTTTCACTGCAATTCTTCCAGGGCGTCAGCCTGGTGTTGATCCCAGGTTTTATCCAAAAAATTATCAGGGCTGTGCGAGAGCGCAATTGGGCTCTCCTGGTTGTTGCGGCCTGGATGATCGGCTACATCATACTTTACCTGTTGCGCCTGCCGGTTTACCAGCACGGACGCTATATGATGCCGGCATTGGCTGTTTTTATTCTGATTGGTTTTTTAGGATTCGTAGAAGGCCTGGGCTTCTTGCATTCCAGGCAAATACGGTTGGCCAGCAGGACGTATCTCAGCATTCTGGTTGTGGCTTTAGCTATTTCTTTTGCATTTGGTGGGTATTCTTACTCAAAAGATGTTGCTTTTATTGAAAGCCAAATGGTTGATACGGCCAGATGGGTTGCAATAAATCTTCCTCAGAGTGGCAAAATCGCCGCGCATGATATCGGTGCCCTGGGATACTTTGGGCAGCATCCGATTGTAGATCTTGCCGGGCTGATTGAACCTGAAATTGTGCCAATGATCAACGATGACAGGCGTTTATCAGATTACATGGTTGCACACGATGTTCAATACCTAGTGGCTTTTTCAGATTGGAAGCCAAACCTTGCATTTCGGGGTGAAAAATACTTTGTTGCCAGCGAGAATGCTGATTTTCAAAGTGAATACGGTAGTATGATAGTTTACGGATGGTCCAAGCCATAGTATTTGGTTGAAAAATTGCCCCAACTGCATACATGTGCTATACTCAAAAAATCTAGGACAGGATTTTATATGGAACAAATAACTGTTGTGGTTGTGGATGATCATCCTTTGTTTCGTCAGGGTGTGGCTGATGCTCTGTCCATCGATTCACGCCTGAATGTGGTAGGGCAGGCAGCGCATGGGGATAAGGGCCTGGAGATGATACTTTCACTTCGGCCGAATGTGGCTGTGGTTGATGTCAACTTACCCGGCATGAATGGTCAGCAAATTACACACGAAGTTACTTCTGAACGGATCCCCACCCGAATAATCCTGATGACGGCGTATGATGACGGCGAACAAATGCTGCATGCTGCCATCGCAGGCGCTTTTGCTTTCTGTTCCAAAGATATTCAGCCTGAGATGTTAACCAAGATGGTTTTTGATGTGGCGGCCGGGAATTATGTCATGGGCGGCCAGGCAATGTCATCCAAAGAATTTGAAATCTGGCTTAATCGCCAACTTGAATCAGTGCGCCGGTCTTACAGCGAACCCGGAAGCCCTTTCCATCCATTATCAGATCGCGAGATGGAAGTCTTAATTCGGGTGGTTGAAGGCAAGAGTAATAAAGAAATTGCATCTTTGCTGGGGATCAGTCATCAAACGGTTAAAAATCACATTACGTCCATCCTGCGAAAATTCGGTGTCGAAGATCGCACACAAGCGGTCGTATATGCGCTGAAACGAGGTTGGGTAAAATTAGATTACGAAACACGGTTTGAGGAGTAAAATATGCCATTTTCGGATGAACAACCCGGCCAACTCGTAGATGCTCGTAAAAGCATTCAAGTAGAGTTTGACGAATCAGGCCGAGCTCTGCGTGAAGTGACATTAATGTTAGAGCAAAGCCAGGGGGAAGTTTCAAAGCTAACCCAGCGAAATGCGGCCATCACGGCGCATTTACAACAAATCCAGAGCCAGGGCGGCAGTGTTTCATTGGAAGAGATGCGCATGGCCTATGACTCTGCGATGGATGCTCAACAGCGTCTGTTTGTGATGCGTGGGCAGGTGGAAAAACTTAAAGGTGACCAGGCCCACCAACAACAATACCGTAGCATGCTAGAGAAGGTGATGGCCCTGCTCGATAAACCGGTCGAAGCGGGTGTTGGGCCGTCCAAAAGTGCGGCTGCCAGTATTGAAAGTATCATCCAGGCTCAGGAAGCAGAGCGTCAGCGGCTTTCACGCCAAATGCACGATGGCCCCGCGCAGGCCCTGTCGAATTTTATTCTTCAGACTGAAATTGCCATGCGTCTTATGGACGTGGACATTGCCCAGGCGCGCGAAGAACTTAACAATCTTAAAGCATCTGCCTTGAGCACTTTTCAAAAAGTCCGCAACTTTATTTTTGAGCTGCGCCCAATGATGTTGGATGACCTGGGCCTTTTCCCTACAATTAAACGATACGCTGATACCTTCAAAGAACAGACTGGAATGGAAGTTTCTGTTTCTGTTTCTGGCCAGGAGCGGCGCTTAGAATCGTATATTGAGGTGATGATATTCCGCGCCTTGCAGGAGCTCCTGGGCAATGCCGCCCGGCACAGCCAGGGCAGCCTGATAAAAGTTGTCGTTGATATGGGTGAAGCTTCTATCAAGGTTACTGTAAATGATAATGGGAAAGGATTCAGCGCAGATACCCTTAATCAGGGTAATAGCCTTGGGCTTAATCTGATCCGTGATCGCGTAGAGATTCTGGGCGGCACCTTCGAGATTGACTCCACGATTGGCAAGGGCTCTCGGATCACCATCACGGTTCCGGTAAAGACTCTGTAGGCTCATCTTGGGTATACCGAATTGAAAAATGTTTTTGCTCGCAGAAAACAATTTTCAATTTTGTTTGTTTGGTTCGCACCTTGTGGACCGTTTTTTACTGTATAATCATGATTAACTTTGATTAAATTTATTAGGAGAATGATATGAAACGGGGAAGCCGCGTATTGCTGTTTCTAGTAATTGTGATAATTATTCTTATCGCGGTTGCATTTTTTGTTATCCGTGGTAGCTTCTTTACTGCCGGAACTGGGGTGACTGAAACGCCAGCTCCAACTGTAAATATAGTGGTCGTAAGTCAGCCGATCAATCGAGATGATGAAATCAAGATTGAATCGTTGACCACTATGCCTTATTCACAGGCAAGCGTGACCGCAAAAATGATTACTGATCCGCAAAGCATCGTGGGTAAATTCGCCATCTATCCATTGGCCCAGGGCCTGCCCCTAACCACGGATATGATTGGAGATCGGCCTGGCCTAAACCAGCCCGGCTCTGAAGCAGCGAAGGTGATCTCGCCAGGTCTTGTGGCGGTTACAATCCCAATGTCGACCTTGAGCGCGGTGGCTTATGGTATTAGAGATGGTGACCGGATCAATGTGATCGCGACATCGCGTTTCGTTGATGTGGATGCTAATTTCCAATCCAAGCTTCCGAATAACACGGCAATCGTTACGGGCCCAGGCTTTGTTCCTGATGCTCTGCCAATTCTTTCTTCCAGTATCTCATCCGGTGGCCCAGGGTCAGCACAGGGACGTGCTGAACTTGATCCAACCTTGAACCAGGCTTTATATCTGGTGCCATCAGAAGCTCAGCGCCCAAGGTTGGTTTCTCAGATGATTTTGCAGGATATACAAGTATTACATGTCGGCACGTTCGCATTGACCGGGCAGCAATCTCAAACAGTCCAACAGCCTCAGGAAGGACAGCCAACACCAACTCCTTCTCCATCGGTGGCTCCTGACCTTATTACTCTGATTGTGACACCTCAGGATGCGGTTGCGCTAACCTATTTAATGTATTCTGGCACGAAATTCACCCTGACCCTGCGAGCTCCCGACGATACAACTCGTGTCGAAACCGAAGCAGCAACCCTGCAGTATCTCTTGAGTCAGTATGCTATTCCAGTGCCTGCGAAACTACCGTATGTTATCGATATGCAAGGTGTTACTGAACCCAATACGGTACCTCAGGCTCCTGCTCAGTAGATCTGAAAAATTAACATTGTAGAATTGGAGCCAGGAATGCCGGAAAAGAACCGCGTACTCGTGGTAGATGACGTATCCGAAACCAGAGAGAATATTCGGAAATTATTACAATTCGAAGCTGATATTGAAGTTGTTGGTGCAGCTCGCTCTGGGCGAGAAGCGGTTCAGCTAAGTGATGAATTGAAGCCGGATGTCATCCTTATGGACATTAACATGCCCGATATGGATGGCATCACGGCAACTGAATTGATTCGCCAGCGTACCCCGATCTCACAGATAATTATTTTATCTGTTCAAGGTGACCCGAATTACATGCGACGTGCCATGCTGGCGGGTGCTCGCGACTTTTTAACCAAGCCGCCGATGGCAGATGAGCTTATATCTGCTGTCCGGCGCGCTGGTGATATGGCCAGGCAGGAACGATCAAAGTCAATTCAAGTTACAGCATCTGCTTCGATGACTGCTCAACCAGTTTCAGGTGTTGGAACGACCGATGGGCGTATTATCATGGTTTACAGCCCCAAAGGTGGGACAGGTGTCACTACCATTGCTGTCAATCTGGCAATTACCCTGAATAATGATGAGACGCGCGCAGTTTTGGTGGATGGCAACCTGCAATTTGGGGATGTAGCCATTTTTCTGAATGAACACGGTAAAAATACGATACTCGACCTGGCTCCTCGTTCTGACGAACTCGATATAGAAATTGTCGAGGGGGTCATGATCAAACATGCAGGTTCGGGTCTACGTGTTTTGGCAGCGCCAACCCGCCCGGAAAATGCTGATAATATCAACAGTGAACAGTTTGCGAAAGTATTGAAGTATTTAAGTAAAGTGTATCCGTATGTGGTGGTTGATACGACCCATAATCTGGATGAGATTACACTGGCTGCACTGGATATGTGCGATCTTTTGATATTAGTTGTTACTCAGGATATTCCGGCTGTAAAGAATGTCCGTTTATTCCTGGACCTCATGAAAACTATTGGTATTACTCGTGACCGGGTTTGTTTTGTTATGAATAAGTATGATAAACGCATCTCAATTACTGCGGAGAGGGTTGGCGAAAATCTGAAGCAACCCATTGTCAGCGTAATTCCGCTTGATGAACGGATCGTAATCCCATCTGTGAATCGCGGGGTGCCATTTATGATTGATAACAAGACCCAACCCATTGCGCGTACTATATTTAGTCTTGCAGAGTTAATTCGTGCTCAATTGGCCAAGCTAAGTGAATAACGTTCTTCGGTAATACTGGAGATAAGCGATGTCTTTACTTAAGAGAATTGAACAAGGCCAGACGAAATCTAGTGACCAACCGTCACAACAACGACCATCTGCGATAGTGCCAGCTGGAGGATCGAGTGGTTCCGGCGAACAGGGTGGTGGCCTTTCAGCATTGCAGGCGCGACGAGTTTCTGCTCCAAATACTACTCCACAAGCTGGCACATACTTTGATCTCAAAACAAGAGTTCAAAATAAGCTACTGGCTGAACTGGATCCGTCCATGGATATTTCCAGGACAGAAGAAGTTCGCAAAACCATTTTGGACCTGTTTGAGCAAATACTCAACGAAGAGAATATCGTTCTCTCTCGTCCAGAGCGCCAGCGTTTATTTGAGCAGATTACTGCAGAGATTTTAGGGTTTGGACCTCTGCAGCCTTTGCTCGAAGATGATTCGATCACAGAAATAATGGTAAATGGACCGAAAAATATTTACGTCGAGCGCAAGGGTAAATTGGTTCGTGTTCCAGTGGCTTTCGAGGGCAACGATCATGTGATGCGGGTTATTGATCGTATCGTTGCGCCCCTGGGGCGTCGTATTGATGAATCAAGCCCCTATGTCGATGCTCGTCTACCTGATGGTTCTCGTGTAAACGCAGTAATTCCTCCAATCTCTCTGGTTGGCCCTACGCTTACGATCCGTAAATTTTCCAAAACGCCCATCACCATTGAGCAGATGATTAATTATGGTTCTTTGACGCCTGAAGCCGCTGAATTTATGAAAGCATGTGTAATTTCACGCTGCAATATCGTTATTTCAGGTGGTACAGGCTCTGGAAAAACCACCTTGTTGAACGTTCTCTCTGGGTTTATCCCGTCGGATGAACGGATTCTGACCATTGAGAATGCGGCTGAACTTCAATTGCGCCAGGAACATGTAGTCACGCTTGAATCTCGCCCGCCTAATATTGAAGGACGTGGTGAGATCACCATTCGGCAATTGGTGGTGAATGCCCTTCGTATGCGCCCCGACCGGATCGTTGTTGGTGAAATCCGCGATGAAGCTGCTTTGGATATGCTCCAGGCGATGAATACTGGTCATGATGGTTCCATGACGACAGCCCACTCCAATAGTCCCCGCGATACTTTAAGCCGTTTGGAGACGATGACACTCATGGCTGGTATGGATTTGCCAGTGCGGGCGATTCGTGAGCAAATTGCTGCAGCTGTTCATCTTGTGTGCCATCAAGAACGCATGCGCGATGGTACACGTAAGGTTACACATATCACTGAGATAAACGGTATGGAAGGCGAGATCATTACCACAACCGATTTATTCCTCTTTGAGCAAACCGGTATCGAGAATGGCAAGATTGTTGGTCGCTTGCGCCCGACAGGTTTGCGCCCGAAATTCATGGATAAAATCGAAGCATCTGGCATCCATCTTCCGCCCTCCATCTTTGGTACTGGCAGCGGCCGTCGTTACTAGATCAATCACGATTATGTGCTATTAATAACGTTTTTACATCGAGAGCGTCCGGGTAAACTACTTAAATTGAAAAATTCGATGTCATCGTCTCGATTGGAGTTCTATTGGTGGTCGAGTTCTTCTTACCCAATCTTATGACCGTTACAATAGTACTATTGAAGCACACCCAAATGTTACTGACTTCAGGTGCATTATGACCCCCTTAGCTATATTATTGATAGGAACGATTATTATCCTGATCCTGATCGCGGTTGGGGTGTATATATCGTCAAACAGCGAACAATCTCTGGTCGAAGATCGGTTGGGGCGTTATTTGGAAGATGAAAAAGGCCCAACCGATTCTAAAAAAGAAGAATCTTCCACTGCCCTGACTGAATGGGTCAATCGCCGCGTAGAAAAATCCAATATTGGTGATCGGATTGCCAAAAATCTTGCTCGCGCAGATCTAAAATTCAAATCAGGTGAGTTTATTGCTTTTATGTTCATCCTGGCCGTTTCTTTGGGAACCCTGGGTTTCATTTTCACAGGTACCACTCTTCCTGCACGGCTTCTTTCTGGTGCATTGGGGATGGGTTTTGGTGTTGCTTTGCCGATCATGTACGTGCGGTCTCAGCAAGGAAGACGGTTATCGAAATTTTCCAACCAGCTTCCAGACATGCTCAATCTTGTGGTGAATGGTCTTCGCGCTGGTTATTCGACTATGCAAGCCTTAGAGGCCGTCAGCAAGGAAATGCCGGCACCCATCAGTGATGAATTTCGCCGTGTCGTCCAGGAAATGCAGCTTGGTATCCCGATGGATAAGGCTCTGGAGAATCTCGTTCGCCGTATCCCAAGTGAAGATCTTGATTTTGTAGTGACTGCGATCAACGTGCAGCGCGAAGTTGGTGGACCTCTGGCAGAAATCCTGGATACAATTTCATTTACTATTCGTGAGCGCGTCAGAATCAAGGGCGAAATCAGGGTTATGACGTCGCAGGTGGTTATGTCTGGGCGTATTCTTTCAGGCGTGCCGTTTGCCGTATTTATCCTGCTCTGGTTTATCAACCAGGAATATATGGGCGAGTTCTTTAAGAATATTGTTTGTGGCGGCACTGCCTTGGGTGTCGGTTTGATCATGATTGGTGTTGGATATGCAATCATGATGAAAATTGCGGATATCGAGGTGTAATATGGATTGGTCTGTTATTGTCATATTGGCGGTAATTCTCGTGTTAGGCATCGCTGGCGCTCTGATTTATGTGGGTCAGCGCATGCCCACCCAGGATGTTGATACTTTTTCGGAACGTTTGAATGAGTTTTCCCAAAGTGGTGAAGCAGTCTCTTTGGATCAAATCGAGCTTTCCCAACCTTTTGCAGAACGGGTTATTTATCCGCTTCTCCGGCGGTTTGGTGAAATGTCATCCAGGAACACGCCGCAGAATGTGCTCATGGAAACTAGCCGGAAAATTGAATTGGCGGGTAAAGCCGGTTTTGTAGATGCCCCCATGTTTTTGGCTTCGCGTTTTGTGATTGCAGGAGTTTTGGGTGTTGGTACTTTCCTGGCATGTACCTTTAGCATCCTGGCGCAACCCCTTTCACGTGCCTTGCTCTATTCAATGATTGGTCTGGCGATTGGATATTTCTTCCCCCAGTTGTGGTTGGACGAGCAGATTAAAAAGCGCCAACTTGAGGTTCGTAAAGCCATGCCAGATGCTCTCGACCTGTTGACCATTTGCGTTGAAGCTGGTCTTGGTTTTGATGCTGCCATGTCGAACGTAGCCAAAAAATGGGAAAATGAACTTTCAATGGCTTTCGCCCGGACAATCCGTGAAATTCAGTTGGGTAAAGTCAGGCGTGATGCTTTAAAAAGCATGGCTGATCGAATTGAACTGGCGGAAATGTCCAGCTTTGTGGCAGCCATTATTCAAAGCGAACAGCTCGGTGTTAGCATGGCAAAAGTATTACGCATTCAGGCTGAGCAAATGCGTATGCGTAGGCGCCAGTATGCTGAAGAGCTGGCGCACCAGGCTCCTGTTAAAATGCTTTTACCGATGGTTGGATTTATTTTCCCATCCATTTTTATTGTACTTATGACCCCAGCCATCTTGCAGATCATGAAAGTAAATTTCGGCAAATAAATCTTGACTTTGAAACCAGGTCTGACTTACCACTTTTTTCATTTTTTATGGAGTGGCCTGGATTTTTTCTTCCCTCCATCGTGTGGCGGCTGTGGGAAACTGGGGTCTCGCTGGTGTAAAGAATGCCAGCAAAAATTGGTCCCCGTTCCACTTCCGATCTGCGAAATATGTGGCGAACCGCAACGCCTGTCTGGAATATGTATAAAATGTCAACACACACGACCGGCGTTTCACGCATTACGGTCGTGTTTTGTTTACGTGGAGCCTGCCAGGTCTGCATTGATAAAATTAAAATATCGCCGAGAAATCGGGTTGGGTGAAGCACTGGCCTGGCATCTCGCTGCTCAAGTGGAGGGGTTAGGCTGGAAACCAGATTCAGTCCTACCAATTCCGTTAAGTAAACAAAGATTTGCAGAACGAGGCTATAATCAAGTTGAGTTGATAGCACGTCCACTTGCAAGGTTGATGCGTTGGCAATATCTGCCCAGTGCGTTACTCCGCACCCGGCATACTTCTTCGCAAGTGGGCCTCAGCGCTGGTGAGCGCCGCACAAATGTGAATGGTGCTTTTCAGGCAGTGGATCGATTAGTTAGAGGTAAAACCTTTTTGCTGATCGATGATGTTGCAACGACCGGTTCTACCCTCAGTTCAGCTTCGAACGCCTTGCTGGATGCCGGAGCAAGTAAGGTTTATGCACTAACCTTCGCCAGGGCGATATAAAAATTAGGCTCCGACCATGTTAAGTCATTACCTTCTTGTTCGTTGCGTTGACGAATGAGATTTCCATCCTACCATCCTTAACGAGGAGGCACTATGGCACAAAATCTGGAAATAGTTGGACGTGAAATTGAAGTGACGGATCATTTGCGCGATTATGTCACTAAAAAAGTGGCAAAATTGGATCGCCATCTCGATACGATTGACCAAATCAGGGTTGACCTTGCATTCGTGAAAACAGCCCGGAGTGTCGATGACCGCTATGTTGCTCAGATGACAGTCTCTGGCAAAGGTTTCATCCTGCGTTCTGAAGAGCGCTCTGACGATGTTCGCACTGCCATGGATGCTGCCATGGAAAAATTATCGCGTCAGATCGATCGATTCAAGGACAAGCGTAAAAATGGTCGTGGTGATGGCAAGTCTGCTGCTGATGTCGCACCTGAATTAGAGCCCGTTGGTGAGGCAGAACTTGATGAGATGCCCGTGATCATGCGGCGCAAGATATTTGATCTGATCCCAATGGCAGAAGAAGAAGCTATTGAGCAGATGAAGTTGCTTGGTCACGATAATTTCTTTGTATTCTATAATGTTAAAGTCGATTCCATGAATGTTTTATACCGTCGCCGCGATGGAACCTATGGCTTGATTGAGCCACGCATTCGCTAAATAAGTTTGCGGGTGGTCACATTCTTTGCCGTTACCACCTGATCCATTTCATAGTAAAAAAAGGCTGGCCCTAAGGGTCAGCCTTTTTGCTTGGAGTTTTTATTATCAATGTTGATTTTGAGAATGCCTTTCTGTAACCCGGTGAGACGATAAAATTGACTTTGTTTCCGTTGAGGCTGCTGTTAGAAGAATGATTATGTCGATTGGCGAAAACCCCATCAGAAGCACCTGCGCGCAGGAAATTCCAATAATGTCTGTAACACGGTGGGCTTAGATAATAATTCTGTCCACAATGTCAGCTCTCAGTAGCTTTGCGATTGATTATATCTAATATGGGCAAAACTATTGCCAGCACACTCCAGCCGATTATTTGTGGCACACGGAATCCGTTCAAAATAGTGAGACTGTCGCCTTGAAAAGCTTCCAGGAACAGGCGCGCAGTTGCGCTCAAAGCCAGGAATACCAGGAATGTTGTACCTGTTTTGTAGTTAAATTTTGGCGAAAAGGTTATTAAACTGAAGATTGTGATGGCCGTAATCAATTCGTAAAACTGGCTTGGGTGTCGTTTCACTCCCCATAAATTGATACCCCAGGGCAGGTTTGTTTCGGACCCAAAGGATTCTCCTGAAGCGATATGCGCAAATGCTATTCCAATTGCCAGAACTGCCAGAAGTGGGGTCAGCGCATCGACTGCATGCCAGAAGGAAATTTTTTTGCGCTGCCCGTGGATGAACATTCCCAGCAATGCAATCGCAATACCGCTAAAAACATCCAGGAGACCGGGGTTCAATGAGAAAAGACTCAAGGGTGATTGAATAAAGGCAGACAGGTTTTGAAAAACATATCCAATCCGGGCTCCGATCAGCCCGGCTACCAGGCCAGTAAAAACCAGGTTATAAAGGCCATCAGCGGATATTCCATGCCGGGGGGCTTGTTTTTCTGCCAGTGATATGCCAAGCCAAAATGCAAGCAGGATGCTGAATTGTGGAACAGGCAAAGCCAGCGGACCGATTTGCAAAATGGGTAGCATCAGGGCATCTCCTTCAATAGCTTTTCCACACGACTGATCAGCAAGGCCTCAGCCATTGGACCGCCGATGACAATCTCGCGAATGATGCCATCGGGACCAACGAAAATTGAAGTAGGCAAGGACTGTACCCGGTAGAGCCTGGTTGCTGTCCCGATGTCATCGATCAAAATTGGAAAACTGAGCTTGTTTTCGCTGACGAAGGTTTGTGCATTCTGAAGAGTGTCCTGCACGGTGGAATCGATCGCCAACACAACCAGGCCTTTTCCTTTGTAAGTATTATAAACACGTTCGATAGCGGGCATTTCGGCCCGACAAGGTGGGCACCATGAGGCCCAGATATTGATGAGAACGACCTTTCCTCGCAGGCTGGATAGACTGATGTTTTGACCGTCCAGCGTGCGTAGGCTGAAATCTGGTGCTAAAAAACCTGTTTGTGGGGCCGGGATATTCGCACTCGACCTGGCATCAGCTGGAACGGCTGAGTACCAAATCCAGCAAAGACCAGCAATTAAGAAAAGAACATAATAAAGTCGTGTCCTGAAAGGTTGCAGAAATTTCATTTTGCCTCTATAGTATTAATGTAATGATGGCTATTTGATGGATATTATTGGATTAGATGCATAATCATGTTATTTGATACAACCCTTTTCATTGGTGTTGACCCATCCGGTGGGCGCAAACCATTCACCTATGCCGCAATTGACCAGAATGGAAAGCTGGTGGCACTTAGCGGCGGCGAGATGGATGATGTCTTGACGTTTATCAGCGGACAGCCTGGCGCAATTGTGGCTGTTAATGCTGCGCCTTTTCCTAGTAGGGGCTTGGTGCGCCAGAACGAGATTCGGCAAAGCCTGCCGCCACTGCGTATTTCTGGGCGCAGCCTGGATATGCGCTTGGCAGAGCATGTGCTTCGTGAGCATGGGATCAATGTTTCGATGACCCCTGCCCGCAGGGAGTTGTGCAGCAACTGGGTTCAGATGGGGTTTGATTTTTATCATCGTATTGAAATGCTCGGGTTTCATCAACTTTCCACGCCAGAATCAGCCTACCAATGGCTGGAGACAAATCCGCATGCCTGCTTCTGTGCGCTGTTGGGGCAAACGCCTCTTCAAAGGACCACCTTGGAAGGTCGCCTTCAGCGGCAGTTGGTATTATATGAGCAAGGATTGGCGATCCGCGATCCCATGGAGTTTTTTGAAGAGCTCACACGCCATAAGCTTTTGCATGGTCTACTGCCGCTCGAGCAGGTTTACGCTGCTGAAGAACTGGATTCGATTGCTGCGGCGTATGTCGCCTTTACGGCAGGTCGACACCCAGGGCGAGTTCTCAAAATTGGAGACCCCCAGGAAGGCCAAATTGTTTTGCCAGTGACACAACTCAAGGCAAAATACTGATCAAGACTGAAACGGCGAGCTGCTCTAAAGCTCGCCGTTTCAGTCTTGATCAAAGATCCTTTGATTTTAGCGTTTCTACCTGGCCAAATTTAGGCGATTGGGCTGGTAGCAGCCGGTTATTATTTTTTATTACAAGCGGATCACAAACCCACAATACGCACATTTAATCGAATCCTGCCCACGCAGTATGACTTGATCCATGTTTGCGCCACAGGATGGACATTGCGCGGGGACGGTTTTCACCTTGTCTATTTCGGCCTGATCGATGGCAACCGCGCGATCTTTGTCAAACTCTTTGGTTTTGGCTCTGTTCAAGAGTTGAAGCCATTCATTGCAGTCTTCCCAGATATGCAAGTGGGTGTTTTCGAGCGCAGCGCCTTCTTTATAGCGAATGTCAAGATGGTCTTCATTTTTTAGCAGGCCTAGTTTCGACGGTTTGACTTCATCGATCAATGTCACCGGGATTTCCCATCTTAGTTCCTGCACCATTTTCTTTTCTGTGGTGATGAAAAGGATTTTCTTCGTGGCTACTTCTTCCTTCTGCTCAAATAACAGGCGCTGGTCTGTGACGTAAAGTACGCCTTCCGGATCGTCATCACGTTCTTTGCCATCTTTACACCAGACAGCTTTGATGGCTCTCAGCCCTGCCTCGCTTGGTAGTAATGTAAACTTAGCCTCAGCGAGTTGCGTCAACATGTATTCTATTTCATCAAGGTGTTTTTTGAGTACGAAGACCAATTGATCAAAAGAATTGAACATGCCATGAACTGTGCTTTCTGCAGAGCGCACTTTGTCCTCAAGCATTTCCATTTCGTTTTGAATTGAAGCGATCAGAGGACGTGCAGCTGCCGGGTTGGTGCGCAGACCCAGCAGTTGAGTCATCTTAAATTCGATCGACTGGAACGAAACTTGCAGGGCGGATGCTTGGATGTTTATCTGGGCCATCAGCGCTGGCTGGAGCGTACTCCATTGACGCGGAAAATCCCCGGCCTGGACTTCCAATCCTTTTTCAAAAACATAGCCTTTGGCGCGTAAGGCTGCGATGCGTTGTGGCATGCCATTAAAGCTGGTCTGCATGTCTTCCATGGAATTAAGCGTGTCTTTAAGCCGCACGCTGTCTTGCATCCATCCAATTCTGGCTTGAAGCGAATTAATTTCACTGGCGATTTGCTCGGTGGGTGATGGTGTAGCCATGGGGTTTCTCCTGAGATGGTATTGATCCATATTAGTATAAACCAAAATGCCACATGGTAAAATAACCAGAATTCTTTATAATATTTATTTGGAATTTAGCTCTCAAAAAAATCAATGACTGTTTCCATCTCTCTGTGCTTGCCAGCCTGGAATAATCCTGAATCCAGTCCATGAGTGCGGTGAGATCAACCAGATTCCGAAATAGAGGTTTTAAATGACTCACGAAATTCAAGAACAATGTATCAATGCAATCCGTTTTTTATCTGCTGATGCTGTTGAGCAGGCAAATTCTGGACACCCAGGCTTGCCGATGGGTGCTGCCTCAATGGCCTATACCCTTTGGACTCGCCATTTACGCCATAACCCGCGCAATCCGCAGTGGGCCAACCGTGATCGCTTCATTCTTTCGGGCGGGCATGGTTCAGCACTTTTGTATGCGCTCCTGCATCTTACCGGGTATGAAATCTCGTTGGATGAAGTCAAACGTTTTCGCCAATGGGGCAGCCTTACCCCCGGCCATCCAGAATTTGGCCTGACGCCGGGGGTCGATACGACGACCGGACCATTGGGTCAGGGTTTTGCTAACGGCGTGGGTATGGCAATTGCCGAAACGCACCTTGCTGCAGAATTTAATACACCTGAGCATACTCTCGTAGACCATTTTACTTATGCAATTGTCACTGATGGCGATCTGATGGAAGGAATTACGGCTGAGGCGGCCTCGCTTGCCGGACATTTGCAGCTTGGAAAAATAATTTATTTGTATGACGATAATCATATTTCCATCGAAGGCAGCACCCAGGTCTCATTTTCAGAAGACCGCATGGCGCGTTTTGCAGCATATGGTTGGCATACACAGATTGTTTTGGATGGCAACGATGTGGAAGCCATCGATGCGGCTATTCAAGCGGCTAAGCATGATGCTCGCCCGTCGATTATTGCTGTTCGCACAATCATCGGTTTTGGTTTACCCACGCGGGCCGGCACTTCCAAAGCCCATGGCGAACCACCAGGCGACGTGGAGTTGAATGGTGCCAAACAAGCCCTGGGTTGGCCCATTGAACCACGTTTTTACATTCCTGTTGACGTACAGTCCTTTTTCCGCCAGGCGTTGGAAAATGGCGCAGATGCAGAACAGAATTGGATGAAACTGCTCAGCGAATATCGCCTGGCTTCACCTGAACACGCAGCCGAGTTTGAGCGGCGAATGAAAGGTGAGCTTCCGCTTGGTTGGGATGCGGACTTGCCGGTTTATCCAGCCGACCAGAAGGGTGTTCAGACCAGGGCAGCCTCGGGTAAAGCGCTCAACCATTTTGCAGCAAAAATTCCCGATTTAATCGGTGGTTCGGCGGATCTGGCCCCATCAAATAATACAAATATGCCTGGTTTGGGAGATTATCAGAAGGAAACTCCTGCTGGTCGCAACATGCATTTCGGTGTCCGTGAGCACGCCATGGGTGCTGTAGTGAACGGTATGTCGTATCATGGTGGTCTGCGCCCATTTGGCGCTACTTTTTTGGTCTTTGCTGATTATATGCGCCCATCCGTACGGCTTTCGGCACTTTCGCACCTGGGATCTATCTGGGTGTTTACGCACGATAGTATCGGTGTGGGCGAAGATGGCCCGACGCATCAGCCAGTTGAGCACCTGGCTTCTTTGCGTGCGATCCCAAATCTTGTGACTATCCGGCCTGGCGATGGCAATGAAACTGTTCATGCCTGGCGGGTGGCGTTAGCGCGCAACCATGCGCCCACAGCCTTGATATTAACGCGTCAAAACCTACCCACTCTCGATCGCAATATTTATGCAGATGCATCCCAGCTGGAGAAGGGCGCGTATGTACTGGCCGATATGGGTGATGATCTGCCAGAAGTAATCCTGATGGCTTCTGGATCTGAGGTTTCTTTGATCCTGGAAGCGGGAGCCAGGCTGGCTGCTGAAGGTATCAATGTGCGCATGGTATCTGTCCCAAGTTGGGAATTATTTAAGATGCAAACAGAAGATTACCGCGAGTCGGTTCTGCCGAAAAATGTCAAGGCCAGAGTTGCTGTTGAAGCTGGTATCGGCATGGGTTGGGAGAAATTTGTGGGTGATTCCGGTGCGATTATCTGCATAGATCATTTTGGCGCTTCTGCACCGGCGGGTATTTTATTCAAAGAATTTGGTTTTACAATTGAAACTGTGTTTGATACAGCCAGGAAACTGGTGGCCAAATGAAAATAGCGATTGCCTGTGACCATGCAGGTTTTCCGCTGAAAGCGACAGTCATCGAAGTGATCCGCGCCGAAGGACATGACGTATTGGATCTAGGCACTGATAGCACCGCTGCCGTGGATTATCCTGATTTTGCCGAGAAACTTGGTCATGCTCTCCAGGTTGGCGATGCGGAACGTGGTATCCTGCTGTGTGGTTCTGGGGTGGGCGCCAGCATCGCAGCAAACAAACTGAACGGTGTCTATGCAGGTGTTTGTCATGATACCTACTCAGCTCACCAGGCCGTTGAGCACGATGATATGAATGTTCTTTGTCTTGGCGCGCGCATTATTGGCCCAGAACCGGCGCGCGAAATTGTTGCGTCCTATTTGCGAGCACGCTTTATCGGCAATGATCCCGGTCAGGACCGGCATAATCGCCGGGTTGCAAAAATACGAAAATTGGAAGAATAATATTTGGGCAGTAGCCCGGTTTATTAAAAGGCTATCTGCCGATTGGAGAGAAAATGACGAGTCCCATTCAAGACCTGACCGAACTTGGTCAATCACTGTGGTATGACAATATTCAACGCCGTTTACTTGCGCCAAACTCAAATGGCGAAAATGGCACCCTGGCAGCTATGATTGCGTGTGGTGATATCCGTGGAGTGACTTCCAACCCGAGCATTTTTCACAATGCAATTGCCAAATCGCACGATTACGATTCAACCATAACCCCCCTGGCGCAAGCTGGCTCAAATGCCGAACAGATCTTCTGGCAGCTCGCCATCGAAGACATCCAGGTGGCATGTGACTTGTTCCAGCCACTCTACGCCGAAACTTCTGGCGGAGATGGCTATGTAAGCCTTGAAGTTAGCCCCTACCTATCTAATGATACGATCGGAACAGTTGCCCAGGCGCAGCACCTCTGGCAGACTGTCAACCGGCCGAACTTGATGGTGAAAATCCCAGCGACACTGGCGGGTATTCCTGCCATTCGCGAGGTAATTGCCGCCGGGATCAATGTCAATGTTACGCTGATCTTTTCTATTGAACGCTACAAGGCTGTCATGGATGCTTATCTGAGCGGTCTTGAGGACCGCCTGTTGGCAGGTGGAGATATTGAAAGCATCCATTCTGTGGCATCCTTCTTTATTTCGCGGGTAGATACAAAAATAGATCCCCGCTTGCCATCCGGATCGCCCTTACTTGGTAAGGCCGCAATTGCGAATGCCAAGCTGGCTTATGATGAATTCCGTAACTTCTTTGGTGCTTCCCGTTTTGGGAAACTTCAACTTGCGAAGGCGAATTTTCAACGCCCCTTGTGGGCATCAACCAGCTCAAAGAACCCGGCATACCCAGATACCCTTTATGTTGATAATCTGATTGGTCCTGCCACGGTTAACACGGTTCCACCAGTTACACTGGATGCATTCCGTGACCATGGTAAGGCCGCCCTGACTATTATGGAGGGGGTGGATGAATGTCGGCAGCAAATCGCTGAACTTGAAAAACTCGGGATCACGATGGAAACCGTTACGTTGGAATTGGAAACCGAGGGTGTTAAAGCTTTTGTGGATGCATTCACAGCCCTTTTGCAGATCATCGATGAACGTCGAGCTGCTGCTGCGGTTAAATAATCTGAATAAATGAATGGTACGGGTCAACCGGGTTGGAGTTACCCAGCAGGTGGTTCATTTTGCGCTTTATTGGGCAAAATGAACCACCAAACACCCCTTGATCTACTGTTCTTTTATAGAGTGATTTGGGATGATATTAGTTTCGTTAAATAAGCCGGTTTTTCTCGCAAGCTACAACGCGCTCCTAATTTTCTCAAGTGCTTTTTTACCCAGCCTATCCAGTAATCCAAGCACAAAGGGCTGGCTGCCCAGCCAACCGGTAATTGCGCGTATGAACAGGTTTATGCCGGTTGGTGGTAACGGCAAGGCCATCGCCGGACTAAAATCGACTTGCAGGTTGTCAATGCGGTAGGAATAGCGACCGGTTTTTTTTACTTCAGGTTGGTTGGTTAGAAAACTTCTCAACATCTCGCGCTCAGAATCTTCCAGCCATTGTGGAAGATCGGATGTGGCTTTGAAACCACAGACTTGTGCCAGGTTTTGCAGCATGGTATTTTCTTCTGGCGTCATGCGGTTGTGCTTATGACGGAAATAGACCACATCCGGATCTGGATGGACCAACGGCGCCAACCACATCCGATTAATGCTTGTACGGATTGCATTTTTCGCGGCGGGTGTCGTCGGATTGTAAAGCAGAACAGCATCGCGGTAATTTTCCCATTCTGCCGCCACATCCGGCCCTATGCGCATGGCGTCACATAGCCCAAGCGATGGAATGATTGGCGCGCCGCAGCTTAGAAAGTAGGCATCCGGGCCTAATGCTTCCCGGATGGTGCTGAGACCGTGACGGTAGGCGGCTTCACGTGGCATATCGATATGACGTTTTCCGGGTAGTGCGCCTGCATATAAAAAATCCAATTTGATATAATCAAAGCCCCAGGCGCGCACCGTTTTCATCAGCGCAGTCAGCCATTGCAGCACTTCCGGATGGGTAGTATCGAGGGCATAAAGTTGCTCGCCCCAATTGAATCCGGCCGGAACAGGTTTCCCCTGCAGGTCTCTGAGCAGCCATTCAGGATGTGTACGATACAGCGTTGATGATGGAACTACCAGCAGCGGGGCCAGCCATAAGCCGGCTTTGCGACCCGTCAGTTTGATTTTTGTAGCCAGCTCTTCCATGCCGGATGGAAATTTTGCATTGGCCTGCCAATCTCCGATCGAGATTTGCCAGCCATCATCAATTTGCAAAACATCAAAGGCTAGATCATTTAGCCGATCGAATATGGTCTGCAAGACATGCTCATCGATGGCAGTATACAGGCTGTACCACGAACACCACACGCGCTGCGTGGATTGCATTCGACCGGTTCCAAATTTTTGGCCTAAAAGCTGTGCGTACGTTTTGAAGATTTCGGCTTCAATTCCATAACCTACAAACCATTGGCGCATTTTGGCTGCGCTGTTTTCAACATCATACCATCCCTGTAGTTTCCCTTCCCGGAGTTGAACGTGGCTATCCAGATCGATTGCGCCCAAAAGCAGGATGTTACCATCAGCAAAATCAACTGCCCCCACCCATGAACCATTGGGGCATGGGTGCTGGGCATATACCGGATCGATCTGCATCGGGTTGAGCAGCCTGGGTTTTGGTGTGGGCAGTGCTTTAAGACTGGTCCATGCCGCCAACGACCAGGATTGCCAGCCATGACTGTAATAGGATTGTCGCGATGGTGGCGTGGTGAGCGAGACATTCTTCCCCGTTATGATATAACCGCCTTTGATCGTAGATAAGCCTTCAAATGCAGCTGTAATTTGCAAATTTCCAAATTGAAGAATTGACATGTTGATCCTTGAAAAAACAAAATGACTGAACTTGATCTAAATTCTACGCCCAAACCTCGAATCGCGCGCCGGGATTTTTTAAAGCTCTTAAAGGTTTTCGGGCTGAGTTTTTTGTTTGCTGCCGCGGGTGGGGCGTATTTTACGAAAAGCGAGGCAGACTGGTGGGAAGTGAAGCAGGTTGGTCTGATATTACCAGGCTTGCCGGCTGCATTTTCAGGCATGCGCCTTATCCAGGTCAGCGATATTCATATCGGCGGTTGGATGAATATCGAGCGGTTACGGCAGGTGTTTGAGATTGTTAAAAAACTGGAACCCAATATGCTGGCAATTACAGGGGATTTTGTACTCAGCTCAAGTTGGGAACAAACCCAGGAAGCGGAAATGCTGGAATTGGAGACGGAATTAAAGTTGATGACCGCCCTGTACCCAACCCTGGCAGTCTTGGGTAACCATGATCATTGGGCAGATGCCCCAGCGGTGACACAGATGTTATCGCGTGGCGGGGTCAGGGTTTTAGCAAACACAGTCCAAAGGATTCAAATTGGAAAGGATTATTTGTATTTTGCTGGGGTAGATGATGTTTTGTTAGGTATGAACCGTCTTGATCAGGTACTGGCGAAGTTACCTGAAAAGGAGAGAGCAATCTTGTTGGTTCATGAGCCTGATTTCGCCAACGTAAGTGCAGCAACCGGGCGTTTTAATCTTCAGCTTTCAGGCCATTCGCATGGTGGCCAGGTGAACATTCCAGGGATTGGTGCGCCAGTGTTGCCACAATTGGCGCGTATCTATCCGCAAGGATTATACAAGGTCGGAAAAATGTACCATTATACAAATCGGGGTGTAGGAATGACGCGCCCATTTATCCGGATTAATTGCCGGCCCGAAATAACAGTCTTTACATTGAAGAGTCAATAAAAGCTGGGCAATCCGTGCCAATCCGTGCTTGCCGTGATCGGCTGAAATGGTTATAATATTGCTATAATAAAAGCTATAATGGAAACGAGTAAGCCAGTGGAGCTGTCAGCGAGTTCGGGTTGGTGTGAGCCGAATCAGTGAAACAGGCTGAAAATCCTTCCGGAGCTTCAATCTGAAAGCGTGAGCAAGTAAGAAAGACGGTTTCGTTCCCGTTAAAAAGACGAGAGGCTGCGGCAACAAGTCCTCATACAAGTGCCTGCTTCGCAGGAAACTGGGTGGTACCGCGTGAGTGTAATTGGCTCTCGTCCCTATGTGGACGAGGGTTTTTTTGTTTTTATATCGGAGGTGTGTATGTCGTTTAAACCAGTATCTCCCAAGCTGGATGTTCCGGCGATGGAAGAAGCCGTACTAAAATTTTGGAAAAGAGAAAAGATCTTTGAAAAGACCCTTTCTACCCGGGCAGATGGGCCGGAATATGTGTTTTATGAAGGCCCGCCAACCGCCAATGGAAAGCCAGGCGTGCACCATGTTCTGGCGCGCGCATTCAAGGATATGTTCCCACGCTATAAGATCATGCGTGGTTATCATGTTTCACGCCGCGGTGGTTGGGATACCCATGGTTTGCCGGTCGAAATCGAAGTTGAGAAGCGGCATGGCTTTACTAATAAGCAACAGATTGAGGAATACGGCATTGCCAAGTTTAATGAGGAATGCCGGAAATCAGCCTTCGATTACATCCAGGATTGGGAGCGGCTGACTGATCGGATTGCTTTTTGGGTCGACTTAAAAACTGCATACATTACCTTTACGAATGATTATATCGAATCGGTCTGGTGGATCTTACGCCAATTTTGGGATAAAGACCTGCTGTACCAGGGTTTCAAGGTTGTGCCCTACTGTCCGCGTTGTGGCACACCACTTTCCGACCACGAAGTGGCCCAGGGCTACGAGGATGCGATCGACCCTTCCGTATTTGTGCGCCTGCCTTTAATGGATGAGCCGGGCACATCATTATTGGTGTGGACGACCACGCCCTGGACCCTGCCAGCCAATGTGGCTGTTGCTGCTGGCGCGGATCTGGATTACGTCAAAGTGGAGCGCACCCTCGCAGAGGGTGGTACGGAAAAATTAATCCTGGCTCAAGCACTGCTCGATAAAGTATTCCGTGGTGAAGAAGTAAAAGTGCTGGATACATTTAAAGGAAAAAAACTGAAGGGCACAAAATACAAGCCCCTATTCACATTCCTGCCTCCTGAAAAACCAGCCCACTTTGTAGTTCTGGCAGATTTTGTAACCACAGCTGATGGTACTGGTCTTGTTCACCTTGCTCCGGCTTTTGGCGCAGACGATATGAAAGTGGCCATGGAACTTGATCTGCCAATCATCATGACAGTTGCTCCGGATGGCACTTTTATCCCGGAGGTAACACCCTGGCGTGGGATTTTTGTCAAAGATGCTGACGAATCCATCAAGACTGATCTGCATAACCGTGGTCTGCTCTTTCGCGCTGAACCTTACGCCCACTCCTATCCATTCTGCTGGCGTTGTAAGACGCCCTTGCTTTATTACGCGCGCGAGGCCTGGTACATTCGCACGAGCCAGTTCAAAGACAAGATGGTAGAGTTGAATCAAACCATAAACTGGGTACCGGATCATCTCAGGGATGGTCGCTTTGGAAATTGGCTCGCGAATAATATCGACTGGGCCCTTTCACGCGAACGTTATTGGGGTACGCCTCTGCCGGTCTGGGAGTGCGCAGACTGTCGCTACCAGCATTGTATTGGTTCACTGGAAGAGTTGGCCCAATTGACCGGGCGCGATATGTCGAATCTGGACATGCACCGGCCTTACGTGGACAAAGTACATTTTGCCTGCCAGCAGTGTGGTGGTAAGATGTCTCGTGTCCCGGAATTGATCGATGTCTGGTTTGATTCGGGTGCAATGCCGTATGCGCAGTGGCATTACCCGTTTGAAAATAAGGAAAAATTCACTCAGCAATATCCGGCGGATTACATCAGCGAAGCCGTTGATCAGACCCGTGGCTGGTTCTACTCCTTGCATGCCATCAGTACCATGTTATTTGGAAGTGTGGCATTCAAAAATGTTTTGAGCCCAGGTCATATTCAAGATGCCGATGGTCGCAAGATGTCCAAATCGTTGGGCAACATTGTCCAACCCTGGGATGTGCTGAATATCCATGGTGCCGATGCCTTACGCTGGTATCTGTATACCGCTACACCGCCCGGTAACGAACGCCGTTTCTCGCTTGACCTGGTTGGTGACGCACTCCGTAATTTCACGATTCCTTTGTGGAATGTCTATTCCTTTTTTGTGACGTATGCTAATTTGGATGGTTGGAAGCCGGATCAGAACCTCGGCGGCTCTGCAAAAGGGCATGCTGAACTGGCGTACAGCTATCTGGATAAGTGGCTGTTATCTGAACTCAATGCACTCGTCCGTGATGTTACTGCCGCCTACGAGAATTATGATCCTACCGGTGCCACTCGCCCGCTTGAGAAGTTTGTCGAGAACCTATCGGCCTGGTATTTGCGTCGCTCACGCCGTCGTTTCTGGAAATCAGAATCGGATACCGACAAACAAGCCGCTTATGCAACCCTCTATACGGCGCTTGTGACCATGAGCAAGCTGATTGCTCCGGCCATGCCTTTCCTGGCGGATGAGTTATACCAGAACCTGGTGCGCACTTTTGATCCGAGCGCCCCCGAATCGGTTCACCTGGCTGTTTGGCCAGAAGTGAATACGAACCTAGTTGACGAGAAACTCAATCGCGATATGGAACTGATTATGCGTCTGGCTTCACTCGGACATGCTGCCCGCGCGAAAGCTAATCGCAAGGTACGCCAGCCGTTGGCAGAAGCTGCTTTCTCGATGGCTAGTCTTAGTGAACGTGGCGTAGTCAGTCAATATGATGATTTGCTGATGGATGAGTTAAATGTTAAGAAGGTTCGCCTATTGGATGCCAGCACCGAGGCTCTTCAGCATACTGTGAAGCCTTTGCCCAAACAATTAGGTCAGAAATACGGAAATAAGTTTCCTTCCATTCAAAAAGCTATTCTGGCTTTGAACAGCGAAGATGCAGCGCACGTACTTTTGACAGAGGGCCGGCTGATATTGGTCGTCGAAGGCGAGACCTATGAGATCCTGCCAGCTGAGGTTGAAATTAAATCGCTTGCCAAGGAAGGTTTCGCTGTTGCCGAAGAAGGTTCTTATGTTGCTGCGCTGGTGACGGAATTAACCCCTGAATTGGCAGCCGAAGGTCTGGCGCGTGAGTTTGTGCGCCGGTTGCAGGATTTTAGAAAGGAAAGCGGCTTGGATGTGGCTGACCGGATCCGCATTTATTTGGATGCATCCCCTCTGCTCAAAGATGCTATCTTGAAACACAATGAATACATTACAGGCGAAACATTGACGGTCGAATTGAGCTTTGCCAGCGCCCCTGTCAATGCCAAATTGATAACAGATACATTTGACGGAGAAACGGTCACAATCGGCCTCCTGAAGGTCTAAAAAAAATGGCTGGCGTATCCACACATAGGGACGCCAGCCATTTTTACATTCATTAAAGCTTGAATTACTCTTTTCACAGTGTATAATCTGGTAACAAACCAGAAAGATGGAATAGTGTAATGGTTGGTTTGGGCTTTCTTGTTAGCGGTCTGGCCGTTGGTTTGCCCAAGGTGTTTATTTCTGCGCTGTTTTGGGTAAAAATAAACACAAAAACAACCTGTTCCATTCTGTCTAATAAAAATTTGTTTAAACATGTAGTGATTTTTAAGAGTTTATGCTGTTGCCCTCAAGATTGGAGAAAAAGGTGAAATGACTATAAACCATCGCTTACCTCTGAATCGACAAATTTATGCCAATGCGGTCCACTTGTTTACAGCAACTGGGGCGATCTGGGGTTTGCTCGCGTTGATGGCAGTTTTCCATCATGAGTGGAAGTTGGCTGTCCTATGGATGATCCTGGCGATCTTTGTTGATGGCTTTGATGGTATGCTGGCACGTTGGGCAGACGTCAAGACCTATGCCCAGGGCATCGATGGGGCTCTGCTTGATAATATTCTAGATTATCTGAATTATGTGCTCGTCCCGGCGATGTTCCTGGTGGAAGGCGATTTCCTGCCTGGCATGTTTAGATTTCCGATTGCTTTTCTAATCTTGCTCACATCCGCGTATCAATTTACCCAGGTGGATGCCAAAACGGATGAAACCAACGATTACTTTTTTAAGGGCTTCCCATCCTATTGGAACGTGGTGATTCTTTACATGCTGGTTATGCAATTAAACCCCTGGTTGAACCTGGCATTTTTGGTTCTGTTTAATATCCTCGTGTTTGTTCCGATCAAGTATGTCTATCCGAGTCGCGATAAGCGTTTGAAGAGGGTGACGTTAATACTTTCCTATCTTTATGGCATTATTGGTATCTGGGGCGTGATGCAGTATCCGAACGTTCCAGGCTGGGTTGTGTGGGTTTCCTTTATCTATGTAGGATATTATTTTGTACTGAGTCTTTGGCCCAGGAACAAATTGCAGGCAGCTGCCTGAAGAGTGAGCTATGAATCATCTACATCTATCTTCTTTCGCTACTGAGCGTGACCTGCGTCTGGCGATCATCGAAGCCGGACGGATATGCTATTCAAACGGATTGATGCATGCCAACACTGGAAATATTTCCATGCGATTGGGCAACGATCGGATCGTAATTACGCCCTCCAAGCTATGCAAAGGACGCCTGGAGCCGGAAGATTTATTGATCATCGATCTGGATGGTGCCATTATTAAGGCGGACACGGTTCGCAAACGGAAATTCTCTTCTGAAGCACCGTTGCATCTTGAAGTTTACCGTCAACGGCCGGATATTCGTGCTGTCATTCATGCCCACCCTGCTAATGCTACTGCGTTAACTGTGGCAGGCATCCCCTTCCCTGTTGATGTTTTGCCTGAAGTCTTGGAAGGTCTTGGCCCTGTCCCTACGACTCGTTTTACGATGCCCAATTCTTTGGATGACGCCGAAGCCATCCGGGAATATGTTAAAGAGCATAATGCAATCCTTATTCGTAACCATGGTGCGCTCACTTTTGGCGTGGATCTTGAACAAGCACTTAATCATCTCGAGCAGGTTGAAAGCGTCGCCAGGATACTTGTCAAAGCCCATGTTTTGGGGAAAGTAAACCATCTACCAGATGAAATAATGTCGGCAATGCGAGAGAAGTATCTGAATGGGCATTCTTGAAATCTAAATGAGGAGTAACCCGGCGAAGCGGGTAATCCACTGTATGAACAACTTCTTTGTTACCCGTGTTGAATTTATTGACCCGGAATTGATGGCGGCTTTTGAAAGGCTGATGCCACAGTTGACGAAGGCTCCACCCCCCACTCTGGAAGAATTGGAAAAACTTTTAGATTCTTCCAGTATTTTAATTGTGGCTCACAAATCCAGTCACACTGGACCGATTATCGGCGCGGCGACTTTGGGTGTTTTCCGTACCCCCAGCGGCCAGCACGCGCATGTGGAAGATGTGATCGTAGATGAAAACCTGCGCGGTCAGGGGGTTGGCGAACTGTTGGTGCGCCACCTGCTTCAGTTAGCGCGCGACCTGGGGCTGAAGGGTGTTTCATTAACCTGCAATCCGCAGCGGGTGGCAGCCAATGGTTTGTATCAAAAAATGGGATTTAAAAAGTGGGAAACCAATACCTATTGGTATGAATTGTAATACCGGACACCACACAAGAGCAGCCAATGAAATCAACCGTTGAACAAATCCGTACTCGTTTTGATAACGATGTGGAAAGATTTTCAAACCTCGAAACTGGGCAATCTGCAACCATTGATGCGCCACTGGTTTTAGATCTTGTGACGCAGGCGGCGGCAGTTGCCACTCCTTTCGCCACGCACTTGCTTGATATTGGTTGCGGGGCTGGGAACTATTCGTTGAAAATGATCCAGAAAATTCCCAATTTGAATATTACGCTGTTGGATTTGAGCGCCCCAATGCTTGTTCGCGCGGTCGAGCGGATTTCGCCCACTACGCTGGGCATTCTCAGTCCCACGCGGTTGGATATTCGGGAGTTTGAAGCTGGCGAATCTCAATTTGATATTATCCTGGCTGCAGCTGTTTTTCACCACCTACGCGGCGAGGATGAATGGCGAGCGGTTTTTTCAAAATGTTACGCAGCTTTACGCCCCGGAGGCTCTCTGTGGATTTCAGATCTAATCGAGCACTCAACTACATCCATACAAACCCTGATGTGGAGCCGTTACGGTGAGTATTTAGCTGCTTTAAAAGGCGATTCTTATCGCGAACAGGTCTTCGGATATATCGAGCAGGAAGATACGCCCCGTTCGTTGATGTTTCAGCTTGATATGCTGCGAGCAGTGGGATTTGGGGTTGTGGATGTATTGCATAAGAACAGTGTTTTCGCGGCTTTTGGGGCAATTAAATAATGCCTGACAAAGGTTAGGCGAATGCGACAATGATTCCGGTAATATTATCGCTTAAACAGATTTGCGAAGGAGCTTGGCGCGAGTTTCAGTTGCGCCAAGCTCCTTCGCAAATTTCCTGATGTTGGATCAACATTCTGACTGGGTGTTTGGAATGCAAGTCGCCAGGTTTGACTGGGTAAATTTACCTGACGTTGGATCATGGTCGCAGGTGGTTATTCTTGCGTTCTGCTGTTTCGTATGTGCAAAATAACCACGAAAAAACCGTGTGCTGCTGTTTTTTCAGAGACTTTCGTAAACACTATTGTCGTTAATTTATTTGCAATCTGTCTTACTGACCGCGTAAACTACAAATGCCGAATTCTCATAGGCGAGTGGCAGTGGGTGTTGGAAAGGTTTTTCGCCAACAATGTATTGGACATCTTCGCGGCAGGCAGCCTTCAAAAGTTGCTGGGTTGATAAGCTTGCATACGCTTGACGGGTAACTTCCACATTCCAGAAATAATCACCGTTAAATTTAGCCAGCGCGCCAGGGGCAAGCTCTTCAAAGCGCGGTTTCCATTCTACTTCGTAGCCTGGTTGAAAGGCTGCAACCAGCAGCTCTGAAAGCGTGATTGCGCTGGAGCGTTCGGAATGTACGCGCCAATCCGATTCTTGTACCCCCCATTTCTCGGGTGGCGTAATAAAGCGCGCACTTATGGGTGTGTTTATCCTGGCCCAATCCTGGACATTCACCCAGGGGGTTTTTTCTCCATAAATAAAAATTCCTGGGTGCCAGAAACCGAGTGTCATAAAGATCGTGAAACTTGCCAGAATGGAGACAGGCACTACGACTGCCGCGATTTTTATAACCGTAATATTTTTTACGAAGCGGATAAATAGCCAGGTTATGAGCGGCAGAATTGGCAGCGGCGAAATGATAAAAGTAGTTAATAGCAACCAGAACGCCACAGACGAAAGTTTTTTCTCAGAATAAAGCTGTGCAAGCAGGTTGGCAAAGAACAAATACGCCAGGATCAGGACCCACAAACCAATCCGAGCAATCTGAGATTGGATGATAATGGTGACAGGCAGCCAGTAAACGCAAATCACATTAACGACCAGGACGATGATGCCGGCGTAAATGAATATCCGGGCTGTGTTGGTCGTTGGAAATGAACGCGCTTTAGGGGCCGCGATGAAGAATAATGCCAGGGCGCTTAACCCGCTAAATACAATTACCCAGGTTCCCCAGTATTGCCCAATCATGGCAAATATATGCCTGAATAAGGTTAGGTTGAGGAAAGCCACCCAGTCCGGACGCAGCGACAGATCTATGGGGTCACCACCCATCTTCCATAAAAGTACGGGCAGTGCGCCCACGATAAAAATGGCCAACCCCGGCATGATTTTTCGGATGCCGATGCGCGAAAATTCCAGTAGACAGGCCAGCCCGAACATTGCTAGAATAAAATTGACTGAAACTACATGGATGTTATACATCAGTCCGGCGATCAGAAAAGCCAGGATAACGCGACCCTTGAAGAATTGGGTCATGGCAATCAGTAAGAAGGGCAGTACAAAAGTACGGCTGAGTGGGGCAAACTCGAAAACTGGAAAACCAACAAAACTGAAATGCGGCACTATGAATGCAATTACACTGATCAGTGAAGTCAGTCGGTTGTGAAAAAGGGTTTCACTCAATTCCCAAATGGCCCAATAACTCAGGTAGATGCTTGAAATATGGACGATAAATAGAACGGGTTCAAGCCATCCGAGCTTCAGAAAAGGAATAAAAAATAGCCAGAAATATGAATAATAAATATTATGTAGGGCTAGCATCTCATCGCCTGGATAGAGAGCCGGGTTGGCGATGTCTTTCAGAAATGGGATATGCATAGCCTCATCAAAGGTACCAAATTGGTAACCGATGAGCAGGGTGGTGGTAATTGTTGCGGCGAGATACAGCAAATGCCGTTTGTGCTGAGAAACGCCAAGTTGATCAGTTAGCCTGGAAATTGTGAGTGTCATAGGGAGTAATGAAAAAGGGCGGCTTGATTGGGCTGCCGCCCTTTTTTATGGGTGCTAACGAGTCTTATCAACGAGCCAGTTTTTGATACTGGCCAGTGCTTCAGGGAGCTTGGTGAGATCTTTGCCGCCGCCAAATGCCAGGTGTGGCGCACCGCCGCCACCTGCGCCAAGTTGGCGCGAAACATGACCAACCAGATCCCCGGCTTTAATGCCCCGTTTGATCAAATCCTGCATCACCCCTGCCATGACAACGACGTTGTCTGTGCTGGTGGACGCGATCACGCAAATGCCATTTTCAGGATACCTGGCGCGGAAAGCGTCTGCCAACCTGGTGAGGGTGTCTTTGTCAACACCAGCGACCTGGGCTACCAGTAATTTAACCCCGCCCACCATTTCAATCTTGTCTAATTGAAGGTTAAAGTTTGAAAGCGCGAGTTCTGCCCGGGCTGTCGCCAGTTGTTTCCTGGCGGTTGAGAGCTCGTCCTGCAAGCTTTCGACCTTGGCGGGTACTTCATCCACGCTGGATTTCAGCGTGGATGCAACTGTCTTCAATGCCTTGAAGCGTTTCACAACCAGGTCATACGCTCCGCGTCCGGTAACTGCTTCAATGCGGCGAACCCCGGCTGCGGCTGATCCTTCACTGACGATCAGGAATGCCCCGATTTCGCTGGTGCGATTGAGGTGCGTGCCACCGCATAGTTCGTATGAGTATCTTTCGTGCGTATGCTCACTGCCTTCGTCAGTTGAGATGCCATCGGAATCAATGATCGTGATGGTTCGCACCACGTCGCCATATTTTTCGCCGAAGAGTGCCATCGCACCTTCGGATATGGCTTGTTCGCGCGATTTTGTGCGTGAATTAACATTGTAATCGGCGGCTACCGCCTCGTTTACGAGTCTCTCGACACGTTCTATTTGTTCGGCACTCATGCCATCCGGATGGTTGAAGTCAAACCGCAGACGATCTGGGGCAACTAATGAACCAGCCTGGCGGGCATGGTCTCCCAGAACCTTGTGAAGAGCTGCATGCATCAAATGGGTGGCAGTATGGTTGCGTTGAATATCATGCCGGCGCGCATGATCAACCTCGGCGATGGCCTTGTCGCCGATCTTTGGTTTCCCGCTGATCACTTCGCCAATGTGGGAAATCAATCCAGATGCTGGCCGGCGGACTTCGCTGATTTCAATTTCCCAGCCAGCCTCTTCACTCGCATTGCGTCCCGCTTTCGGGAAAGCAAGCGAACGGATTAGCCCGGTATCGCCAACCTGGCCGCCGGATTCAATGTAGAAACCGGTCTTGGGTAAGATGATCTCCACCTTGTCACCGAACTGGGCTTCGTTGACGCTTTGCCCATCTACAACCAGGGCCAGGACTTCTCCTTCTGTTTCTGTGCTGGTATAAGGATCGTATTCCACGGCATTGGCCAGTTTGCCTTTTGCCTGCAGGTCTTTAAAGATGGCGGCGAAGAATTCAGTGTCGGTTGCGCCCATCGATCCCATGGCCTTGCCACCGCCGGAGGCCTTGCTGTGCTCTTCGCGTGCGGCACGGAAACCGGCTTCATCCACATCCAACGATTGTTCGCGTGCAATATCGCGGGAAATTTCGAGCGGTAGACCATAGGTTGCGTATAGATCAAAGGCCTTGCGACCATCCAAGATGGTTTTCCCATCTTTTGAAAGCTCGGAAAGCATGCTTTCCAAATAGGCTGTGCCTGATTCGACGGTGCGGGCAAAACGAATTTCTTCTCTGGTCAGCGAGTCAAGGATCGACTGTTTGTGTTGAACCAACTCGGGGTAGAATGCCCCATAGGCATCAATCACGGGTGCTGCCACTTTCGCTAGAAACGGTTCTTTCAAACCGATCTTGGTGGCGAAGCGGGCCGCACGCCGGATGATCATGCGACAGATATAATTTCGTCCGGTGTTTCCGGGTACAACCCCATCCGCAATCAGAAAAGTCGCGGCACGAGTATGGTCGGCGATGACACGGTAGGGCGTAAAATCAGCATAGACTTGTTCGAGCGTATGACCGCTGAGTTTGCGAATGACTTCCATCATCGGCATAAACAGGTCAGTTTTGTAATTAGAATCCACGCCTTGCAGCACTGAAACGATGCGCTCGAAACCCATGCCGGTATCGACGTGTGTAGCGGGCAAAGGTTCCAGTGATCCAGTATCCAGCATGTTGTACTGGATGAAAACGTTGTTCCAAAGTTCCAGATAACGAGTGCAGTCGCCATTAACCCCGCACTTGTGTGGCTGCCCGTGTAGATTGTCGCGTTCTTCGCCCAGATCGATGTGGATTTCAGAACAGGGTCCACAGGGACCGAATTCAGCCATCTGCCAGAAATTTTCCTTACGGCCATAGTAAAGGATGTTCTCCGGCTGCATGCCAGGCTGCATCCGCCAGATATCGGCAGCTTCTTCGTCGGTGGGGATGTTACCCTTATCGTCTTTGAAGCAGGTTGCGTAGAGTTTGTCTTTGGGCAATCCCCAGACATCGGTTAAAAGCTGCCAGGACCAGGCAATCGCATCTTTTTTGTAATAATCGCCGAAGGACCAGTTGCCGAGCATTTCAAAGAATGTGTGGTGGGTGTCGTCGCGTCCAACATCATCCAGGTCGTTGTGTTTGCCCGCCACGCGCATACACTTTTGAGAGTCAACGGCGCGCGTATAAGGGCGCTTATCTGTGCCCAAGAATACATCCTTAAATTGCACCATGCCTGAATTGGTGAATAACAGGGTAGCGTCGCCGCCAGGCACAAGCGAGGCGGAAGGGACAATCGCATGTCCATGTTCGACGAAAAAATCGAGAAAGGTTTGCCGAATTTCATTGCCGGTCATTTTCTTGGTCATTCTTGCTCCGGGTTGTGTAGAATGGCTAGAATTATACCCAAGTTTGGCAGATCGTTGATAAGATGAAAGCTGTTAGAGAAAAAGTGGATTTGTTGTAAAATAAAAAAATACCCGCTGGCGAATGTTCGTATTTATTTGACAGCATATTTTGGATGGCCATTCTTGAAGAATATGACTATAGATTTATCAGGCACCCGTTTCAGTGTCCGGCAATTCTTGGACAAGCCTATTCCAGGGCAAATTGTGCAAGCTATTCTTGAAGCGGGGCGTTTATCCCCGTCTGGAGGAAATGAACAACCCTGGAAATTTGGTGTGATTACCGAAAAACCTTTGATTGCTCAGATCTCAGAAATTGCATCCCCACAAAAGTGGATCGCCCAGGCACCGCTTTTGATTCTATGAAGGTCAGTCGTGGTGGATGATGGGCGCGGTGGTAGAGATATTCAATGCGAGCGCTTTCCAGAACACGCCGGCGCAATCACGCAAATGGATCAGAATTTATATTGGAACATCAACCAGGAAGAACATCAAACCAAGATTCCTGGCACCCACATGGTTCTGGCAGCGCTGGAATTCGGGATCGGTTCTTGCTGGGTATCACGTTTTGAAGTAAAGCGCCTTTCAGAATTATTGGCACTTCCAAAAGGGTTATTATCATCCGAGATTTTATTGTTTGGCTATCCCGCCAGCCCGAAAAAATCGGCTTCTAAGAGCCTGCTGAAAAAGTCCCCTTTTGAAAAACAAATTTTCGGGAAGTGGGTGATTTTATCGATATTAATGCCATATCTGCGGTCATCATCCCAAAATATGGCCACTTTCTTGGCCTGTTGTGGGAAATATTTTCAC
>JAPLGT010000301.1:0-3929 GCA_026390035.1 Chloroflexota bacterium | reverse complement strand
TGAGATGGAGTCTTGAAGCTCAGGGCGTTCGAGCAGGAGTTTCCTGGCCATATCGAGCCGGGCACGAGCTTCAGAAATTTGCCCATTTTCCAACAAGCTGCGCGACTCGGCAATTAGCTCGCGGTATTGACGGTGTTGACCCTCTTCCATGGTGCGAACGAGAGTCTGAGTAAAGTCGCTGCAGCTGGTATAGCGATTAGCAGGGTCTTTTGCTAAACCCTTGAGCAGCACTTCGCTGACCTCATCAGCCAGTTGAGGATTGATACTGCGGGGATTGGGTGGCTGCCTGGTGACGTGCAGCAAGGCTGTGGCAGTGGAGCTATCTCCCTTGAATGGCAGTTCGCCCACCAATAATTCATACGCCAGGACCGCCAATGAGTATTGGTCCGAACGACCGTCAGGTGTTTTTCCCTCAGCTTGTTCTGGTGAAATATACGCAGCGCTGCCGGCGACGCTGCCCAGGTGGGCTGCCTCAGCCACGCCTACCAGACCAAAATCTGATAAATGCGCGCTACCGTCCAAAGCCAGGAGAATATTCTCCGGTTTGACATCACGGTGCAGGATGCTCATTGAATGAGCATAATCCAGGGCTTCTGAAACCTGTCCTAAAATGCGAAAAATATCTTTTTGTGTCAAGGATGCTGGTTCTGCCAGGCGTTTTTTTAAGTTACTGCCGGCGACATACTCCATGGCGATAAAGACCTGTCCATCGTCCTCATCCAGATCCAGGATGCGAACGATGTGGGGATGTTCGAGCACCGAAGCGGCCTGGGCTTCTTGTGTAAAGCGCTTGCGCGCAATATCGTCCCCGCTGAGGCCCATTGAGAGCACCTTAATGGCTACCTGGTTACCCAGGGCGCCATGGGTGGCACGGTAGACCGTTGCGAAGCTTCCGTGTCCGAGCTCTTCGTGCAGGGTATAATGGCCAAGTTTGGTCATGAGATTAAACCTCGATCAATATTGAAGTGAGTACGCGAGCCAGGTTGGGCGAATGACAATAGCTGTATAACACAGGCTTTGGTTTTGAAAAAATGTCGCTCTGCATGTTGATGCCTGGAAACAACTAGCGATAAACCCATGGGCTGCCCGTTCTCCGTACTAATTGCAGGAATTCAATAAATTATACGCCAGTTTGAAGAAGAACGGTTAGAGAGGCGCGCTCGTGGAACAGCTGATAAGCATCGAATATCTTAAGCTGCGTTTTATGCCAAAAGAGCTTGAAGATCAATCTGCAGCATATAAATTCCGAGATATTTTCAGCCATCTCGGAATTTCTGTTTGATAAACATTGGCATGTTTTATATTAAGCACAGGCGAATAATCATCAAGCGGCAGAGAGCTTATTGTTTGTCAGTGAGTTAATAATAACATATTTTGTACCTGCTCTGGTTCCTGGCTGTCAGTGTAATAGCCCTCTGATAGCAACCACCTGCAGGCTAAACTCGAATTTATGGATACTTTCTCCCGGTGGCATCATAACTGTGTCCCGACAATAAGCAATCCATCGGCTTGAGTGGTCATCAATGACCAAGAAACTTACTGAATTTTATATTCTGGAATTCCTCCAGATTTTGATTTATCGGGAGATCACTTTTGATTTAATTTGTATTTCCAAGATAAACTATGGAATAATTTAGCTCGTCTTCGATAAAAATTAATGCATCGGTATTTCGATCCCGCCAGGAAAAAAAGAAGAGGTTATGAATGAATAATTTGGACATGGTTCCGTCAGAAATAAAAAACGATCTTGTTGAATTTGCTCAAAGCCTGGTTAGAATAAAAAGCTATTCCGGCGATGAAGAGGAAATCATCAAGTTTATTCAGCAGAAAATGATTGATCTTGGATATGATGAAGTTACCATCGATTTGATGGGAAATGTACTTGGAAGAATTGGAAATGGACCCAAGTCAATCATGTTCGACTCTCATGTTGATACGGTCAGCGTAAATAATGAAGGCAGATGGAATCATCAGCCTTTTAGCGGAGATATAGTAAACGGCTGTCTTCATGGAAGGGGTTCCGTGGATATGAAATCAGCCGTAGCTGCATCAATTTACGCAGGCGCGATTGCCAAAAAACTTGGGCTTGATTCTGGTAAAACCCTATATGTTTCCTGTACTGTGTTTGAGGAAGATTGTGATGGGGAAAACCTGAAACACATGTTCAAAGAGCTGAAATTCAAACCAAACTATATGGTTATTTGTGAACCTTCCGGTAACAAGCTCGCAATCGGGCATAAGGGTAAAGCGCAGGTATCCATCAAAACACAGGGCATATCTGCGCACGGTTCAGCCCCAGAAAAAGGTGTCAATGCTATTTATGAAATGGCCGAGATTATCCAACGGGTTGAGCAAACAAATCTGGATCTCATGAAAAGAGCTGCTCCGCGGGGAACTCTGGTAATGTCACAGATTTCAAGCACCAGTGCATCATTAAATGCAGTCCCTTCTGAATGTGAGGTGTACCTGGATAGGCGCATGGTGCCTGGCGAGACTGAAGATGCCATAAAAAAAGAAATGGACCAACTTATTCAGGGCAAAAAAGCCACCTGGCGTGTGGGTAGTCTGCAGAGAAAAAGCTGGACCGGGATGGAGATTAATTATGAGCCATTTCACCTGGCCTGGAAAATAGATCTAGAGCATGAACTTAGTCTGGCTTGTATTGCTGCATATCAGCAAACCTTTGGGATTGCCCCCAGTGAGTTTGACTTTTGGGATTTCAGCACCAATGCCGTCACATCGGTAAGCATGGGGATCCCAACGATTGGTTTTGGACCCGGCGAATATAAATTGGCGCATATGGATAATGAAAACTGTAAAGTGGACCAGATTGTTGATGCGTGTAATTATTACGTCCACGTAATTCAGGAAATTTAGAGACAGGTAGGTTGGTGTCAACAAATGATTTACCTGGCCGGCAAGGTTGAAAATGCTAGGGACGCTTTATGAACCGATAAAGTTGAGTTTTAGCTTTCTGCGTGCTATAGTGAAAGTGGAAATCGAAACAGGTTTCTTGCGGACAGAAAAAGGAGATATGCTATGGAGCAGAAAAATATCTTCACTAAGATTCTGGCAGTCATTGGGTTGATGCTGGTCTGGTTCCCACTATTGAGCCCGATTATCTTCTCCGTTGTAGTTTTCTCCAAAGACCGAATTCCCCGGTTTGATTACCTTATGCCAGCGGAATTGTTTCCGGCGGCTCTGATTGGAGGTGGGTTGCTGGTATCGGCATCTACACGTGCCCGCTCGCACCGCGGTCTGATTGGCTGGGGAATGGGGATTGCAGTTGGTTTTCTGGTCGCTGGGCAGAGTCTGGCGCTAGCGACGGGGATGGCTTCCGGAGAAACTGAGCCTTCCAGGGGTCTTTTGACGCTGGTACTTGGTTCGATTGGGCTGTATGTGCTGGGGTTGGTGGCGATCGGTGTTGGCGGTGTATTCTTGGCGAAGGATGTGTTTGGTCAAAGCACATCCAGAAAAGCAGATAGCAATACCCAGGTAAAACCCGGATAGCATAACGCCATTTATTATCCCGATTTTGCTGCTTCAGTGCAAAATAATCGATGAGTTTTCCTGCCAAAACTCCATCGGCAAGAGCCACCAGGGGGCACAACTTAATCGAGCCGCGAGCTCACTCCATAGGCTTTGCCATCACTGAACAGGTAGTCAACACATGATCCAGGCATGATAATATCGATGATTTCGGGCCTGCGCAAATAGAGTTAGCACATAATAACGATTTTGGTCTACTGCATCCGTTATTGGTGCAAGCACCGATTTGGCATTTAGCTCAGCATTTCTAAAGTCAAGAACGAAAACAACTGCGCACCTTATTCATAAACTCCTGGACATTTGCAGCCAAAACATCTCCCGTATCCTTGCGGGTATCCTTGAAGGTGCTCCCGACAATGGCAGCATCTCCGATTGAGAGC
>JAPLGT010000203.1:0-4310 GCA_026390035.1 Chloroflexota bacterium | reverse complement strand
GTATCATTATTTTTTATCGAATAAGAATAGCATTGATGCTCGTATGATTTAAGCCCCTGGGGGAGACTATCTTTTAACACCACCGCTGGTTTCATGGCTAACAACCATAACAGGTGGGCAATTGACGTTATTAAATAATTTCTACTCGCGAACAAACTAAAAAACTCAATCTCAGGATCCGGAGCAGGCATGCAACGTATAAGCTCCTTCATCAAGTCGAACTTGGTATCTTTCCTGCTGGCTCTCATTCTGATCAGCGGGCTGGCCAGTTGTGGGTGGCTGTTAAATCGCGCAGACCAGCAGCTGCGGACCGAGCTGCTGAGTCAGGCCCGGCTCCAATTCCAGACCATTGATAGCGTGGCCGTCAACGCTCTGACAGGCACAGCAGCCGACCTGGGCTCGCCGGTCTACAAAACCATCAAGCAGCAATTAGTCACCGCGCGTGTCCTCAATCCAGAATACCGCTTTCTGGTTCTAGTGGGGCAAAAACCGGACGGTACACTATTCACTTTTACCGATTCTGAACCGGTCACTTCGCCAGATTATGCTCCACCCGGGCAGGTCAGATCCGAAAACTCTGCTGAGATACTGCGTGTGATCGAGCAGCGCACCGCAACTGTCAACGGCCCGCACAGCGATGACAGGGGCGTCTGGGTTTCCGCATGGCTGCCCCTGCTTGATCCGCTCACCGGGAAAGTCAGTGCCGTGGCTGGCCTGGATACAGCAATTGTCGATTGGGTCTGGAAATTGGCAGCAGCCACCAGCCGGCCCGTGGGGCTGATCCTGGTGCTGATGATCTGCGCGATCACAGCCTTCGCAGTCACTCGCAGGGTCAATCTGTCTTACAAGTCCATCCTGACCCAACTGCTTCTGCCGTTGAGCGCCATGTTGGCGCTGCTCGTGCTTGGGGTGCTGGTAGGGTTCTGGCAGCAACAACAGCGCGTGTTGGATAAACAAATCGAAACCAACATCGCCCTGGTAAATCTTGCGATCAGCAATACGCAGGAGCAGCAAACCAGGAGCCTGTCTGTATTACAGACCCTGATTACATCAAATTCTACCCTGCAAATCAGCTTGGGCCAGCGTGACACCGGCCACCTTTTGGCCGACTGGCGGCCGACCTTCGAGATACTCAAGACCGTTTATCACATCACCACATTCTCTTTCCTTGACGAAAACCTGGTGACGCTCTTGAGACTCCATGCGCCCGATAAATTGGGTGACCGTCTTGAGAGCTTTACAGCACTGCAGGCCAAACGGACCGGAAAAGCAGCCTCGGGCCTGGAACTGACGCCTTCAGGTGTGCTCATCCTGCAGGTGGTACAACCGGTCTTCTTGAATGGCCGGCTGGCCGGTTATCTGGAATTAAGTAAGGAGTTCAATGACCTGCTGTCCGCCCAGGACACCCAAGCCGGAACCCAGCTGGCAGTCATCATCCATAAGAAAGCCTTGAACCAGGCTCAGTGGGAAGCAGACCTGCCAACCAGCCAACGACAATCTGATTGGGAGCGCTTTCCATACAGCGTGCTGTCCTTCAGTTCGGCTGGCTGGCTGCCTGAAGCCTTCAGCGTCCTGGGTTCCCAAATTACCGGTGAAACCATCCATGGCAACCCACGCGCGCGCTTCTCCCGTGCCGGAAAAGATTGGCATGTGGCATCCACAGCCCTGGAAGACGCCTCTGGAAAAGATATCGGCGAACTGTTCATGCTGATCGAGATCACTTCCGGCCAGACCACTTTTACCCAACGCATGACCAATGCAGAGAGCCTGGCTGCAATCCTGCTGACGCTGGTGCTGGGTTTCACCTTTGTCCTGCTCTATCGCACCGATAAACTCGTTACCAGCCAGAAAGCCAGAATACGGGAAGGCGAAAACCAATTCCGCAATATGTTCTTCAATCACAGCGCCAGCATGTTGATTGTCGAACCAGGCTCAGGCCAGATCCTGGACGCGAACCGGGCCGCCAGCCAGTTTTATGACTACCCAGTCGAAAAGCTCAAATCCATGTCGATCAACGAGATCAACATTCAGGATCCCAGCCAGGTGGCCCTGGAACGGGCTCGCGCGATGGCCGGACAGAAAAATTATTTTCATTTCAAGCACAAATTGGCATCCGGCGAGCTGCGGGATGTAGAGGTTTATTCCACCCCGATTGATCTTGATGGGCAATTCGTTTTGTTTTCAATCCTGCATGACATCACCGACCGCAATCGAGCGGAACAAGAGCTGGCTACCGAAAAAGAAGCCCTGGAAAAATTACTTTCGATCTCTGCAGAGTTCTTGGAAAATTATGAATTGAGCCTCAATTACCAAAATATTACCGCTGATATTTTACAGATTTCGGGTGGAAAATATGCCATTTTCAACCTGTTTGATCAAAACGGCCTGGATTTCCAAACCGTGGCCGTCGCCGGTTTGAGTAAACATTTCCGGAGAGCGACTGACATCCTGGGCTTTGACCTGTTCGGAAAAAAATGGCCGCGTGACGAAATTCGGGCGGCTAAAACCAGGGATCAGACCATCACCCATTTTCCTTCCCTGTTGGATCTGAGTGGGAGCGTCATTCCGCAAGCCAGCATTACCATCATAAATAGGTTATTTCGCCCAGGCGAAACCGTCGTCGTGAAAATTATGGCTAACGAGCAGCTGCTGGGTGATTTCACCATCGTCATGCCTTCCGGAGAAACATTTGGAGCGGACAACCTGGTATCGATTTATATCCACCAGGTTGGGCTGCTGCTGCAGCGCAAACAGGCCGAAACTGCGCTGAACGATAGCCAACAACTCTATCGTCAATTGGTTGAACAGGTACCCGAGGTCATTTACACCGATCAAATCAGCGGAAACTGGCAATACCTTGGGCCAAACATCCAGACCCTGTGCGGTTACAGCGCTGAAGAGCTAATTGCCGACCCAGGTCTGTGGCTGAGGCTCATCCCGGATGAAGACCGCAAACTGCTGCAGGCCGAAATCCAATCTCTGAAGGTTGGGGATGCAGTCAATAGCGAGTACCGGATCCGGACCCGCGAGGCTGGTCTGATCTGGGTCCGCGATCATGGGACTGTCAAAGCAGACCAGGCTACCGGAAAATTGTTAATCAACGGGCTGTTAGGTGATATCAGCGAGCGCAAACGGATCGAGGCCGCTTTGATTTCAAGCGAAACGCGCTTCCGCAGCTTGTTTGATGATTCACCCATTTCGATATGGGATGAAGATTTTTCGGCTGTCAAACAGCACCTGGACCAGTTGCGTGCTGATGGAATCCTGGATTTCAACGCCTATTTTAGCGATTACCCGCATGTGGTGCCAGAATATGCATCCCTGATAAAAATAGTGAATGTCAATAAAGCCACCCTGCGCTTGTTTGAGGCTGCCAGCAAAACCGAATTAGAGAAGAGCATGGCAACCATCTTCGCTGATGATGGCTATGAACAATTCCGAAACCAATTGATTCAGATCGCTACCGGCAAAACATATTTCGAATTTGAAACGACCAACCACACGCTGGATGGCAAATTGATCACACTTGTTTTTTCTTGGAAGGTCGTACCGGGGTATGAAAACGATTACTCCAAGGTCATTGTTTCCATGGTCGACATCACCGAAAAGAAGAAAGCAGAAGTAGCCACCCGGGAAAGCGAGGCCAAATTCAAAGCGATCATTGATTCGTCACCCAGTGGCATCGGCATGGCTTCCATGGATGGCAAAATGATGCTCATGTCTGATACGTTGGCCAGCATGTACGGATACACACCGGCTGAAAAGAATTCCTTTTTAGGAAAGCATCTTTTTGAATTTATTGATCAGTCGTCTCATGAACAGTTAAAAAACCAAATGGGAAAACTACAGATTGGCCAAACATCCGGGATAACTGAATACCTGGCCATTAAAAAAGATGGCAGCCGATTTTTTATTGATTCCAATGCGACCATATTACAAAATTCTGAGGGAAAACCGTCTGGCAGAGTTTTCGTCCAAAGAGACATCAGCGAACGCAAGCTGGCCGAGGCGAAAATCTTGGAGACCAACCGCCTGCTGGAAGAATCCAACATCCGTGCCAACCAACTCACAATCCAGGCCGAAATGGCCAATACTGCCAAAAGCGAGTTCCTGGCCAATATGAGCCATGAAATCCGCACCCCCATGAATGGGGTCATCGGTATTACCGGCTTTAGTTTCGCCAAAGTTGGCGGTAGCACCTTAAGAAATCCATAAAACGCGAAAACTTTTCTGTCCAGTAGCAATGGCAAAGCAGGAAGGCTGGCCTTGCCTTCCGAATGTCATCAGTGCAGAATCGGCATCAGAGAATT
>JAPLGT010000278.1:0-9827 GCA_026390035.1 Chloroflexota bacterium | reverse complement strand
TTTCTCTAAAAGAGGTGCAATGTTCTGTAAAAGTGCTAAAATCTCTGTCATGGGCTTCTCGGGTAGGTTGGGTTGTCGAAGACTTCAACTTTACTCGAAAAGCCCTATTTCTTTTAACTAATTTTGGCGAAGGTATTGAAAGAGCTAATCCCAATTAGATATTCATCATCAAAGCATCATATTCATTTCATTGAGTAGGACACGGAATTATGAAAACGAAATTACCTGCGAAGTTTGGGCCTTACGGTGGACAGTTCGTACCTGAAACGTTGATACCTGCGTTAATCGAGCTAGAGACTGCTTTTGTCGATTCACTGACAGATGCAACCTTCCAGCAAGAATATGATTATTTGATGGCATCCTACGTTGGAAGACCCACACCGATAACCTACGCGCGCAGACTATCGAAACAGCTCGGCGGGGCTCAAATATATCTAAAGCGAGAAGATCTGGCCCACACTGGGGCACATAAGATCAATAACGCACTTGGCCAGGCTCTACTAGTCAAACGCATGGGCAAACAAAGGGTGGTGGCAGAAACCGGCGCCGGACAGCATGGCGTAGCAACCGCCACGGTAGCTGCCTTACTCGGCCTCGATTGTGTGGTTTATATGGGAGCGGTTGACATTGCGCGCCAGGAACCTAATGTTTTTCGAATGAAGTTATTGGGTGCAGAGGTTCGACCAGTCACGAGCGGAACACGGACTTTAAAAGATGCAATTAACGAGGCCATTCGCGATTGGGTAACAAACGTACGCGATACGCATTATTTACTCGGATCTGCTCTTGGACCTCATCCATACCCAACCATGGTCCGTACTTTCCAATCTGTGATCGGAAGAGAGGCCAGGGCACAAATGCTAACAGAGATTGGTTGTCTACCAGATACTGTAATAGCTTGCGTCGGTGGTGGCTCAAATGCAATCGGAATTTTTAGCGGATTTTTGGAAGACACCAAGGTGGAATTAATAGGCGTGGAAGCCGGTGGGAAAGGAATTTCGTCAGGTAAGCACGCTGCTCGTTTCGGTGATCCTTCCAAAGGCCGAATTGGTGTGATTCATGGAACGCGAACCTACGTATTACAAACTGAAGATGGTCAGATTGCCGAAACTCATTCTGTCTCGGCTGGATTAGATTATGCGGCTGTTGGGCCAGAACATGCCCTATTACGTGATCGCGAACGAGCTTTTTACACGTCGGCAACCGACCGTGAAGCGCTGGATGCTTTTTCAGTCTTGTGTAAAATCGAAGGTATCATTCCCGCACTGGAATCTTCACATGCGCTCGCCGAGGCTATTAAACGCGCTCCCTCGATGCGAAAAGATCAGATTATTTTAATCAATCTATCCGGGCGGGGCGATAAGGATTTAAATACCGTCATCAATATTACGGGAGAAAAATAATGGACCGTTTATCGCATGCTTTCGACCGCAAACCAGTTTTCATGCCGTACTACCCTGTCGGCTACCCGGACTTGGAAACTTCAATAAATGTGATCGAAGCGCTGGCAAAACACGGTGCTGACATTATCGAAGTCGGGTTTTCCTTTTCCGATCCGTTGGCCGACGGCCCAATTATCCAAAAGGCCACCCAGACCGCACTGGAAAAAGGTATTACCTCCAAGAAAGTCCTTGCAGCAGTCGCTGAATTACGTAATCGAGGGGTAACCATTCCGCTCATCTTGATGGGTTATTACAATCCAATGCTTGCATATGGATTGGAAAATTTTATCCTTGACGCGCATCATGCTGGAGCAGATGGTTTTATCATCCCGGACCTTCCCCCTGAGGAGGCCGGCGAATTGTCTAGCAAGTTGGGCGATTTACCTCAAATTTGCATGCTTGCGCCAACCACATCCGATGATCGTATGGAGGAGATTGCACGCAAAGCAAAAGGGTTCATTTACCTGGTCAGTGTAACAGGGGTGACAGGGTCGCGTGCATCTTTACCAGATGACATAGCACCCTTGATTGAACGAGTTCGCAAGCATACAAACATTCCCGTTTGTGTCGGTTTCGGAATCGGTACACCTGAACAAGCACAGACAGTTGGCACCTTTGCGGATGGTGTTATAGTTGGCTCAGCCTGCGTACGCACAATTGGTGAAAGTCAGGACCCGGTAAAAGCTGCAGGCGAATTTGCATCTCTTTTTGCCGCTGCACTCGGACGGGAAAAAAAGACCAGTATTGAAAATGAACCAAATATTTAGCATCGACCATTTCTAAACTTTTTTGTTAAATTATTCTTATGCTCTACCAAAATTGCGATATGTTAGAATCATCAAGATGAAGAAATATTTCGGGCTAATATTGGTTTTTTACTTATTCGCCTGCCAACCTCAAAACGAAAGCATCCATGCAACCATCCTGGATGGGGATGGTGTCATTAGCCTGCAAACCGAATCTTTAACACCAAAATTGATTCTCGCACAGGCAGGTATCATCCTGGGTTTGGCGGATAAGATTCAATTTCACGGGGCTGACCTACCCGATGATTTTTCTTTACCTGCTGGCGGAACATATGTACTGCAAGTTCGCCGGGCACACACTCTGACATTAATTACCCCGGACGACAAATTAATATATGAAACCGCGAGCGCAACCGTTGGTCAGGCACTGGCACAAATAGGATTACAGCTTTTTACTTCCGATTATGTAGCTCCACCCTTGGAAGCACCAATAACAAGCAATATAACAATTGTATATCGCCCAGCTAGATCTTTATCAGTCGATGCGAATGGCAAAATAATTTCCATAAAATCATCCAGACAAACTGTTGGTTTGGCTCTCGCCTCGGCTGGAATCCCACTACTTGGGTTGGATAAAAGTCAGCCAGACGAATCGGAAGCACTTCCAGCGGATGGCCAAATAAAAATTTATCGGGTCAGAGAAACTGTAACCATCTTGGAAACCAAGATACCATATTCCACCGAATATGAGTATTCAGCGGAACAACAACCTGGCGAACAAACAGTTGTTCAGCCCGGCGAATTGGGCTTAACTATCAGCCGCATTCGTACTCGCTATGAAAATGGTAATGAAATTGCAAAGATAACCGATGCCCAAACTATCGTTCGCCAACCGAGACATAGCATTATCAGATTAAGTACTCAAACCCAAATTCAAACGATCGATACACCGGATGGGCAGTTCCAATACTGGCGCGCAGTCCAGATGTACACTACGTCTTATTCGCCCTGCCGGTCTGGAACGAGCCAATGTTCTTACGGTACAGCCAGTGGTCTACCTGTAAAACAAGGAACTGTCGCGCTAATTCCTTCCTTGTTTAATCAGTTATCGGGCGCGAAAGTTTATATTCCCGGATACGGCGTTGGCATAGTTGCTGATGTCGGCGGGGGATTTCCAGATGGACGGCTCTGGATCGACCTTGGTTTCAGCGATGAGGACTATCAATCCTGGTCGGGAATGCATACTGTCTATTTTCTAGCCCCAGCTCCTCCAAGCATTCCAGCGGGTCTTAATTAAGGCAACATGTCTCGTTTTGAGAAATTAATTTTCGGCACACTGGTTGTCATCGCCTTGATATTGTGGACAAATTTGGGTTGGAGCATCTTAAAAGAAAATTGGCAGACTCCACTCGGCCCAGAAATGGGTTTACCCAAACAAACCGCCAAGCCTGACAATGGAACAAATCAACAGATTCCGCCATCCATCCCCCAGGATTTTTTATTCGAACAAATTCCCACAACCGCCCATTCAGCAAATACAGCAAAATTACCAAAATGTAATGGCCCCGAATCGATGACTGTGCTTGCGATCGGCTCCGATACACGTGCGCAAACCTATTTGTACGGATTGGCTGATGTAATCCGATATGTTCGTGTAGACTTCATTACCCCAAGCATCAGCGTGTTGGAATTTCCGCGCGACTTATGGGTCGCGATACCGGAGATCGAAGAACATTATGGCATCACCCATGGAAAACTTAACCAAGCATATTTTTATGGAAATCCCGGAATGGGTTATTATCAAGGCACTGGGCAGGGTCCGGGGCTGCTTGCGCGTACTTTAGATTTGAATTTCAGCGCACATCCTGATCATTATATTGCTGCAAACATGCACACTTTCGTCCGCCTGGTTGATGCCGTTGGTGGAATTGATATTACCCTGCCCTTTTCAGTCGATGCGCGCAAACCTGATCAGGAGAAACGCGAAGACCTGTATTTTGCCCCAGGTGAGCATCACCTCACAGGAGAACAGGCACTCATGCTGGGACGTATTCGCGAATATAGCGTTTTTGCCCGTGCAGATCAACAAAATCGAATTATGTGCGCCTTACGTAATACCTTTATTAGCCCTTCTATTCTCCCCAAAATACCGGCAATTATTGATAGCTTTTCAAATGCCATCCAGACCGATCTTAGCCCCCAGCAACTAAGCCAGCTAGCCTGCCTGGTATCACAAATAAAACCCGGCAACATTAGCTTTACTACTTTCCCACGTGAATTACTCACAGAAGCACGCACCTACGATATTGGTGTTAAAAAAGACGTATACATATTCAAGGCCGATTTCGAAACCCTGAAATATTTTGTCAAAGCCTTTGATATGGGCGCCTGGCCCGAGCATAACTCAGCACCATTAACCCCATCCATACCCCGCCCTCGCGGAGAAGGTTTGTATAATTGCCCATGAAACTACCTGAATTAAATGCATCAACCCTGTTAAGAGAACACGGCCTCCGAGCAGACAAAGGCCTTGGCCAAAATTTTCTCCACGATCCGGTCCAGCTGGAACTGATCGCCGACGCTGCAGAAATTCAACCAAAAGATGTCGTTCTCGAGATCGGCCCAGGTCTGGGCAGCCTGACTCGATATTTAGCCCTTTCCGCCCAGTCGGTGATTAGTGTAGAGCTCGATCATGATCTCATCCCAGTTTTAAAATCTGTTCTGGCACCTTATCCAAATATCCGAATAATAGAAGGGGACATATTGAATATTTCGCCTTCTGCAATCATGGGTACCAATGACTACATCGTTGTCGCCAATGTGCCCTACTATATTACATCAGCGATATTCCGTCACCTGCTTGGCGCAACACCACGCCCAAGGCGAATAGTACTTACTGTCCAAAAAGAGGTGGCAGAACGCATTTGTGCTAAACCAGGCGACATGAGTCTGCTAGCGCTGAGCGTTCAAATCTATGGGACGCCGCGGATTACTCATTTTATCCCATCCGAAGCATTCTACCCGGTGCCCAAGGTTGACTCTGCAGTCCTTCGAGTTGACTTGAACCCAACACCATTGATCCCTGAAGATCAAATAGGAACCTTTTTCCTGGTTGCAAAAGCAGGCTTCAGTCAGAAACGCAAAACCCTCCGAAATTCCATGTCGGGGGGTTTGAGGATTTCTACTGACGATGCTGGCCAAATTCTCGAAAAAAGTGAAATAGACCCAATGCGGCGTGCCGAAACCTTGACTATGAAAGAATGGTTCACCCTGACCAGACAATATTTGCTGGACCGCTCATAAACCGTTGCGACCGATTTAGATCGTTTTGGCGATCCGGCCTTTTACCCCTTGTTTTCTCAAATCGCTGAAATTAGCCTTTACCTGCCAGACTCGCGCAGCAGCCTCAACCTGGATCCGTAGGGACATTTTTGATTTTCCCCATCTTCGATCTGCAAAATGGATCGGCACTTGGGCAAATCTGTACTCCAAAGAATAAGCCATGTAAGCCATCTCGACCAGAAAAATATACCCATTCGATTGGATACGATCTAAAGGCATACCCAGGATTGCTTCACGGCGCCATAACCGATATCCGGTCGTAATATCCCGTAATGGCATTCTCAATATTGTCCGGGCGTATAAGTTTCCAAATGCGGAAAGCCATTTTCGCCAAATTGGCCACTGATCATCCACACTTCCACCTTCAACATACCTGGATCCCAAAACGACATCAGCTGATTCCAAAGCAGCGACTAACTCGACCAGCTTCTTTGGATCATGCGAAAAATCTGCATCCATTTGGGCAACAGCTTCGGCTCCAGCGGCAATCGCCCTGGTAAAACCCTCCAAGTAGGCTGTTCTTAATCCTGATTTTGCCTTTCGATGCAACACCGAAACCCGACCAGGGTATGTTTTCACCATTTCATCGGCAATCTGACCTGTGCCATCCGGGCTATTATCATCAACCACCAGGACAGACAATTCACTTAATGGAAGTGAAAATAAAGCGGAGAACAGTGATGGCAAGTTCTCCGCTTCGTTATACGTCGGAATAATAACTGTTATTCGCAAAATACCTCCTATTTTTTCCTGTGCAAAAGTTCGGCTTTTACTTCTTCAACCGAACCAAATTTCCCATCATCGGAAGCGAGACAAGCCGTACAAACCACCAGCCGGTTAGCCTGTTCGCTAAGCCTGCTACGATCAGCGATTGGGTAAAAGTAATCCAATGCCTGGGCCAACCTGGTAATAACACGTTCTTCCAAGGAATGAATAATACCAGAATCAGCCGATAACAATAAATCAGTTAAAGAAAGATGTCCGATAAAAATTACACGGGAACCAGATTCTCGCAAAGTATTGCTCACCATCAAACTGACGGCCCTGACAACATCATCGGATGCCACAAAGCCATATTTTTCTCGAAATACATCCATGTTCTGGAGTGAAACCATTAGCAAAGACCAGGTATCTTTTTTTAGACAATCACTGACGTACTCTAGAACAATCTCGCCATCTGGTAGACCAGTAACCGGGTTTGTTAAAGAATCCTGACTAGCACGCCGAATAGCATTCCGGACGCGCAAGCGCAGCTCCTGAACATCAAATGGCTTGGTAATATAATCATCAGCTCCAATTTCAAGCCCCTGCAACCGATCAGCCCTATCACGTTTTTCTGTCAAGAAAATGATCGGAATAGATTTTGTCTTACGATCTGCGCGCAAACGACGGGCAACCTCGTACCCGTCGATATCAGGCAGACGTATATCCAGGATCACCAAGTTGGGACGAGCATTTGCGACTGCCCGAACGCCATCTTCTCCCCAATTGCTCGTCATTACTTCATAACCCTGAACGCGAAAATATGCGTTGAGCATATCCGCAACATCAAGATCGTCTTCAATTATGAGGATTTTTGATTTTTCTGTTTCCAATCTCTGCCTCGCCTTCAGGATCCCCAATTATCCGATTGGTTCCTTTTGAATGATAAATTCACAAATTTCATCGCCAAGCGCATGGCACTTAGATTCATTTACTCGGAATTCGTTACCGCCAGAAACCCACTTTAACGACTCTTGGAGCAATCCTACTGCAATAAAACAGACTGGTTTGTCAACTTCAGAACGGCCCCAGCAGACCGGACACTTGTGAATGGTCCAGACAAACTCATTTTCGCGCTCTTCGACGGTACTATATTGATCGCTCACCTGGGTAAATATTTTCGCAAATGCAGGTAAACCTATGCGGAGCTTGGTTTGGAGAGGCAAAACCTTAAAAGCCAGGTCCCCAACACCTGCCAATGCGCCAAAACTCTTGAGGCCATCAGCAAAAGTAGCGCGCCCAGCACGTAAAGCCAGTCCTCGCCCGCCACGCGGACCGTACATATCTTCCAAAGCAATGTTAATGGATGATACATCCGCGAAATCAAATGATTTTTCCAGATTTTCGGCTGGATAATTATCAGTATAATCACTAAGTCCGGCCAGATTTAATATTGCATTGATCCCTCTTTTCCCCATAACATCTTCAAGTGCCTTGATCATGAGCAAGCCAAACTTACTCGGGTAATACAAACCAGCTTTTGGAATTGGGCTCATAACGATCTCCAAATCAAATAAGTTTTCGTAGATCTTCAGTGGCACGGCGCATATCAAGAAATATCAGGCCAAGCTTGGCTTGTTCGCGTGCAAGGGCAGTCAAAACTGCTTCTTCGCCCACGGACATCAAAACTACAAAACCTTTTTCACCTTTGACATAAACCTGCTCAACCGAACCACGCCCAAGCTCAGATGAAATGCGCTCTCCTAGAGAAAGCATCGCTGCTGACATAGCCGAAACACGGTCTTCTTCAACACCCTGCGGCAAAGCAGATGCAATACTCAGGCCGTCCACACTAACAATCGCTGACGCTTCAATATCTGGTGATGATGCCTGCAGGGCGCGCAGGCGATCCACCATTTGTTGGGTTCGAGACTTGGACAAAACGGCTCTCCTGAAAAGGACAAACAAACGTATCCGAATATTAATTAATTTATCAGGTTTACTTTAACATGGCAAAATGACTGTGTCAAGCCAAGCAAGCTCAATAATTATAGCATGAGACTTACAATGAGTTTGCATTTGATGATTACAATCCATGTATAATACAATTTCTAAAGGTAAAAAGTAATGAGAACACAAATAATACGTATAATTTTCTTCCTAACCGTTATTACACTGGTATTTTCTGTTCTGCCTGCTTCTGGTTCTGTCGCCCAAGCGGCGCCTCTACCTGAAAATAATTCCGGCGCAGTGCTCTGTCCGCCAGCTGCTTACCCAGAAGTACCCGAGGATTGCTCACCGTTGGGTCCATCCCAACTGCTGACAGATATGGCACAACTTGGCATGGAAATTCCTCCCCATCCTTTACTCATATCACACCCTGACCCAGCACTCAGCAACCTGCCTTATCATTATTATAAAGTCAATAACTCGGGAACTGCTTTTTATCCATCCCTGGATGCTGCGATCGCGAAAAGCGGTGCCGGTTTCATACTTCCACCAGGTGCATTTTTCTATGTAGTATATGCCGAACGGCTCGACACCAAAAAGGGAACCTACTTCCAGCTTCCATCCGGGGCTTTTATGCCGGGCGATGGTTCTACTGTGACCTTATCAAATCCATTTCCGGGTATCGAAGTCCACTCAACCCCGCGAAATGCCTTTGGGTGGGTATTCAACCCGACAACCATCCGACGTGAACCAAATGAATTAGGCTACAACATTCCAATTGGCCAATTAAATTTGAATGAAATCATTCAGGTTTATGAAACTTATAACATCGAAGGCAGCATCTGGCATCTCATCGGCCCAGATGAATGGGTACTTGGGCGAGACGTAGCTGTAGTTACGCCAAGCACAACTCCCCCGGATGGTGTCACCAATGGTCGTTGGATCGATGTAAATCTGGAGGAACAGACCCTTGCTGTTTATGATCAAAGCCAAATGGTCTATGCTACAGTCATTGCGACCGGTTTAGAGCCATTATTTACCCGTCCCGGTTTGTTTCCGATTTATAAGAAAAAAGAATTGGAGACAATGCAAGGTGAGAGAAATACAAGCAATTTTTATTATCTTGAAAATGTACCCTGGACAATGTATTTTGACAAAGCGCGCGCGCTTCATGGCGCATATTGGCGAGCAAGGATGGGTTACCCGCAATCGCATGGATGTGTAAATTTAACCCCTGGCGACGCACACTGGGTGTTCGATTGGGCGAAGATTGGCGACTGGGTTTACGTACATGACCCATCGGGGCAAACACCGACTGATCCTTCGTTTTATGGAAACGGTGGAGCGTAATGTCAAAACTGGCTAAAGGTAAAACCTTTTGGCCAGTTTTTTTGGGAAATGGATAAATCATTGCCAATCCAGCTAGGCAAGATTTATTCTATCCTTCCATCGTATTAACTTACGGACGAGCCACCCCGAGCAGTTCTGTCTCCTAAAAAAGAAAAAGTTGTTTTTTGTGGATGCTTGGAGCGTGCTTTCCATTCCGCCATCCAATTCCGAGTACGTAAATACAAGAATTCGATACGCACTGGATATTCGGCACTAATTTGATCTGAGGCTTTCACTCTCCTTTGGCTCGTCCCCA
>JAPLGT010000321.1:0-4761 GCA_026390035.1 Chloroflexota bacterium | reverse complement strand
GTCGCGCTAATCAAAACCAAATCGCCCCAAAACAGACCAGAGATCAGCACGACCAGAAAAGCGGCCCAGGTAACCCAGATGAGGATGGATAAGATGCGCGCTGTCTGCCGGCTTTCTTCCTGCTCCAAATTAAATTGCTGCTTCATGCCTGTCCATCCCTGAAATTTCTATCATTTTTATCGGGCTGTACGGGTTGTTCCTGGCTCAAATTTTTCATTTGGGGGGATGGTCGAGAATTACTTGAATCATTATCCAATTTAATCACCTCGTCCTCGCGTAACCAGATGTGGCAGTATCCACAACGGTAGACAGCTTTGTATTCGGAAAGGGAAATGTTGTTTTGACAACGCGGGCATCGAAAAACCATGGGGTACCTCATCTATTTATTCAATCAACAAGAGCTGGTTACATCCAGCATGTTATAGTAATTGCGGACATTCTCTACAGCAGGAGCTCAGAGCGTATTGGGCTGTGGCAGCCGAATACAGCGCAACTTCCACTATGAAGGTTATATCTGCATACCATGCGTTCAACAATCAGATTTTGGCTGAATAACTTGTAGGACGCCCCCCCATATTTTTGTAGGACTTTGTCCTACACTGTACCGCTGATAGTTTTTACGCTTAAGTTCAGTGTCTCGCCAATTTCCGAGAGGGTTTTCCCGGAGGCAATCAGAATAAGCACCTGATATTCCCGATTGGAGAGGATTTCTTGAGCAGTTTTATCACGTTGCATGTTCATATTCGCGGCCAAAAGCTCTGCCATTGAATCGCTGACATATTTCCCGCCCGCGCTAATTTTTTTGATCGCCTTTACCAATTCTTCCGGCGCGCTTTGTTTGTTCAGATAACCAACCGCGCCAGCCTTAAACGCTTGGACTGCATATTGGTCCTCAGAATACATACTCATGATCAGGACTGGCAGCTTGGGATTTAGGTGACGCAATTCAATTAACACGTCCAGGCCGCTCTGTCCCGGCAGGTTGATATCCAGGATCACTAAATCCCAGGCTTGCTCGCGGGTCAATTGCAGCGCTTCATGACCATCTTTCGCTTCACTTACCGTAGCCAGCTCCTGTTCCCCTTCCAGTATTTGCTTTAATCCCCTGCGCACAATCGCATGATCATCAACAATCAAGATTTTCAACATAGATTCTCCTCAACCCTAATGATCGGAGCGGAGTACTTCAAATGCCGGGAATCGAGCCATCACCCTGCCCCCCCCCGTGCGCGAATTCTTTAGTTCGACGGACCCATTAAAAGCATACGCCCGTTCTTTCTCTACATTGATCCCGCAGCCGTCATCTTCAACCTCCAGCAGGATGTCAGCTTTTTTGGATTTGAAGGAAATTTTTACGCGACTGGCTTGCGCATGCCGGGTAACATTGGTGAGGGCTTCCTGGCAAATCCGAAAGGCAGCAGTGGAAAATTCTTGCGAGAAATCTTGCTGTTTCAAACCAGCCGTAAATGAACAAGGAATTCCAGAACGGATCTGGAATTCTTGCGCCAGCCATTCCAGGGCCGGAACCAATCCTAGCGTATCCAGCAGGCTTGGCCGCAGGGATGTGGAAATATTCCGGACCACATCAATGGTCGCATCAACATCCTGCACAGCAGCAGTTAATTTCTCTGCCACCTGCTGGAACAAGCGCTGCGCGATCCTGGCTTCTTCAGCGTCCGTGGCTTTGGCCTGCATGTCTTTGATCAAATACAATTCCATCTTCAGACCGGTTAACGCCTGGCCCAGCTCGTCATGGATTTCTCGAGCGACCGCTGCGCGCTCAGTCTCGCGAATCGTTTGCAGATGTTTGGATAACAAGTGCTGCTGCTGTAAAGATTCCTCGAGCTGCTCGCGGGCCAGTTTCCGCTCAGTGAAATCGCGAATCGTAGTGAGCCGCAGCCGGCGCTGGCTGTGCTCAATCTCCCGCCCATGGGCTTCGATAGGAATTTTCATGCCGTCTTTCTTGATTATGGTATATTCCCGCACCATTTCTTTGCCACTGGCAATCAGCTTGCGCAAAAAATCAACTTCCTCAGGAATGAAAATTTCCGAAAGATGTCTTCCCAGGATTTCGGTCATCTCATAGCCCAACATTTGTAGGAATTGTTTGTTCACATCCAGGATCAAACCATTTTCAGTGATCACAATGGCTTCAAAGGTCGCCTCCGCCAGGGTGCGATAGCGTTCTTCAGAATCGTGCTGGGCAACTTCGGCCTGTTTACGCTCGCTAATATCGCGCTGGTTCAAGACAACGGCCTGCACATACGGGTCGGCCAACAAATTAACTGCGGTTGTTTCGACCCAACAATAGGAACCGTCTTTGCGCTGAAGCCGGTACTCAACGATCACTTTGCCGGCGGGTGTTTGCAAAAGTTCACGGAAAGCTTTCGTTGTGAATGGCAGATCTTCAGGATAGACGTATTCCATGCCGAAATGCCCGACCATTTCCTGCGGTGTATATCCGAGAAATTTTGGATATGTTGGACTGACATAACCGATCTCGCGCTCGGCGCTCACTCCGCCACTCGCTGTTCCAGTTCATCATGCGCCTGCTGTAGCTTCCGCTCCACCAGCTTGCGCTCGCTGATATCGCTCAATGTGACGCGGCAAACCGACTCACCATCAACCCCCTGCGCAATGGTCATATCCACTTGCGTCCACACCACGCGCTGCTCACCGTCATTCTTCAACAGGCGCAAATCGCAGGCCTGTGCCGCGAAAGTCTCAAAAAGCGCTTTGCGAAGCAGATAGAAGATGTCCGCATCCTGTTTGAAAATAAAACGGGGGAAAGGCTGATTGACCAGTGCACCCCTCTCTATGCCTAGCATGCTCGCGACGGTCAGGTTAGATTCTAGTATCAGACCCTGCTCACTGAGCGTGACATAGCCCACCGGTGCCAGATTATAGAAGTCAAAATAGCGCGCCCGCTCGGCGTCCAGTTCGATCCGCGCGCGGCGTAGCTCTTCGTTCTGCATCTCGAGCTCGATCTGATGCACACGCAGCTCATGCAGGTCACTCTCTTTACCGCGAAATTTATCTCGCGCCAGCTCTTCGGCTCGCAGGCGCAGTTCAGCGGCTTTATTTGGTGCGTCAGCTTTTTTATTCATATCGTCATCACTCATTTCGGTCGTACTTAAGAAACAATCCGCTCGAGAATTTGCCACACTGCCGCAAAATGATCTGGCTGGCACGTTAATGGCATTGCGCAGGCTGTGAGCTTGCGGGTTTTGTTTTTCCGTCAGGTATGGTATTGGTCATTTTTAAGATCCTGGTATTTTTTGTAGAAGATGCAAAATTTATTGATGTGGTCTTTTTCGGATCGGGGCGATCCAAGCCTGAGAATAGCTCTACCTTAAAACCCGGGAATTTAGGGGGAATCGGCTGCCTGGATTGTGCAGATAACGAGCGAATAGTACATACATAGTACTCTATCTTCGATGTTTTTCAAGTGTGGCATATGGCGAATTTATACTATTTTGACCAAAAATTACCGAATCCACTTTGTTTGATCAGTTTCAAATCTTTAATCCCAATCAGTGGAGAGCAACCAGCTTACCAGTTGCCCGAAAATCTTCGACATTTTGATCCGAACAGGTGTGAATTCAGAGCATAAATGGGACTTTACGAGCGATATGGCAAACACACAGGAGCATTGAGCATGATTGGAAAACTGTTGGGTTGAATGTGTAATTTACCAGCCGATCCAGGTATCCGTAGCCCAGCGAATTGCTCCGGGAATACTTGCAGTTTATGGTTACCGAAGGCCTACTGGTATCAGATTACTTTCGCAGTAAGCAATTTTTGAGAAATCGCGCCCACGTATAATAAATGCGCCCGATGAAGGTGCATTTATTTCGTTCTTGCTGCTCGTTCCACATCATGGTAGCTCGTCAGCAGTCAAACACCGACCAACAGATAGCGTTTCGCAACCGCTCATCGTCCAGGACAAGGTCGCGAATCGCATCAGGCAGCTGCCCGCGCTGCCACTGACATTCAAGCCGGCCGGCATTCTCTGCCTCGCCATCCGGTGCGGCCGCACGCACGGCCTGGATGGCGTAGGCTGCAGCGCCGAGATCGTGGGCGGCAACATGAGCCACCGCCGCAGCCTGCCCGGCAGCAAACGCTGCATGCCTGGCGGCACCGGATAGATCCCGCGCAGCGGTTTGCGCATGGCCTGCTGACGCGCGGGATTGAGACATCGTGATCTCGCCGCGTACCCAGGCTCGCGCCAGCTCGATGGCACGGCGCGGTCGCTGGTCAGCAGGCTCTGCCGCCTCGAACAGAGGTAGAACGTGCTCCGCGCAGTCGGCTGCCCACACGGCGAGAAGCCGGTGGTCGAAGTCTTGCAGCGTGCCGCCGCAGCGAACCGTGATGAATCTGGGGTCGCGATCTTTGGGAAGGATCATGATGTGCCATCCGGCGAGCGCGTCCTGGGCAAGCTATCAAGAACCTTTATGTATTCTTCGATGGCATGCATTGATTTCAACCTTCGGGCAGCGCCCAACGAAGTTTAGGATTGATCCCATAAAGGAGTTGCAACGCTTCGGCACAACCAGTCACCTGACTGTACTAGATGTCTGCCCCATGGCAGCCTGACTCTTACCAGAACTGGACTCGCTTTGCGGCTAGCAAGCAGACGATGATTTATCAGAACACACAACGCAGTGTTGGCTTGCTTTAAGGTTGCAAAGGCACTTGGATTTACATGCGTTACTCAAGATTGCGGGGTTCGGTGAGCAAATAAACGCCATCCAATATTTG
>JAPLGT010000221.1:0-2947 GCA_026390035.1 Chloroflexota bacterium | reverse complement strand
TATGTACGGCGTACCTCCGCCCACAAGTTACCCCGGCTTGGAACAGAGATGAATCGAAAGGCCGGCAGCAGCAACCCGGTCAAAGGTTTACCATGAACGCAATCCGTATCAAGACCGAAAACCTTGTCTTTGTAGACAAAAGGCTGGTCGGTGCCATTGTAGTTGTTGTGTCCAACAATCACCGGTTTGTCGCCGGTATGATATTCGTACCAGGGTCGCTCATAATGCTCACGCAGGATTTTGTCTCCACCCATCGTGCCGCACACCACGGATGGATTCTGCTCAGCAAGTGGAATACCTGGCTCCAGATAACCATGCACAATAACGGCTTCAGCGAGTTCGATGTATAGCGGCAGAGTGATCATCCAGGCGACAGCATCAGGATAAGCATCTCCAAATTGCTGCTGGCTGGCCCCGCGAACATGCTTCCGTGCGGGGTTGCCCATCAAGCTGTGCGCATTAGGCGTCTGTTGGAAAAAGTCCAAGACTTGCGGGGTTTCCGGCCCACGATCGACAATATCACCGACTGCGAAGATGGAATCGCCATCAACCAGGCCGGCTTTTTCCAGTAAGGCCTGTAACTCAATATAACAACCGTGAATATCGCCGATAACCAGTGTTTGCATAAGCCGATTTTACCTTTTTTCAGGTGAAAGGCGAATAATGGAAACGCTATTTACTTTTGACAGGCAAAATGATATTATGAATTTGCGTTATTACTGTTTTAGTTTACAAACTATAATAAAATGGACCCCAAAAACTTCTCATCCTCTTCATCGGGCACACCGATTCTGACTCAAACAGGCTATTGGGCTTTTTTGCCCGCGCCGTTGGCCCCGGTTATTACCTGGTCGCTTCCCCTTGTATCTGCCCTGGCGGATGCAGAGCGGGATCTGAGCAAACTGACCACGATGGCTGGTTCATTTCCTTTTCCTCGCTTGCTAATCCAGCCTTTTGTCCGTCGCGAAGCGGTCCTTTCCTCGCGGATTGAAGGAACGCGTGCAACGTTGACAGACTTGTACGCCTATGAATCAGCCCAATTATCGTTCCTGGAACCCGGTAACGATGTGCGCGAAGTTTATAACTATGTTCGGGCACTGGAGTATGGGCTTGAGCGAGTAAAAACCCTACCGGTCAGCCTGCGTCTTATTCGTGAAATTCATGCCAAATTAATGGATGGAGTCCGGGGTGGGAACCTGACGCCAGGTGAATTTCGACGATCCGATTTGCTTAGCAAATCGAACTGGATCGGCAGTATCGGTAGTACGCCAGCCACGGCAGCCTATGTTCCCCCGCCAGTGGATGAAATGAATGCCGGGTTGGATCAACTCGAGAAATTCATCCATGCCGGAAGCGAAATCCCTGCTTTAGTACGCGCCGGCCTGGTCCATTACCAGTTTGAAGCCATTCATCCATTCCTGGATGGCAATGGCCGCATCGGACGGTTACTGATGATTTTGCTTCTCGGCGAATGGAATCTCCTGCCCCAACCTTTATTAAACCTTAGCGTGTACTTTGAGCGTTATCGTCAGGAATATTACGACCTGCTGTTGTCGGTTTCTCAAAAAGGGAATTGGGAATCCTGGTTGAGATTTTTCCTGCGTGGGGTCAGTGTTCAAGCCAGCGACAGTGTTGTGCGCCTGAATCGCTTGCAAACAATGCGTACCATTTATCAGGCAATTGCTGATACTGAACGGAACAGGATGCGCATGGAACAGGTGCTTGACTTCTTGTTCATGCAGCCAGTCCTGTCGGTGCGCCAACTTCAAACTTTCCTCAATGTCAGCTTTCCAATTGCCCAGCGTTATATTGACAGGCTGGTGGATGCTGGTGTTCTGCAAGAAGTAACCGGACAGTCGCGTAACCGCATTTTCCGGGCAAATGAGATCTTCCAGGCGCTTGAGGGGCTGGAATAAGCCATAAGATAATCGCAATTATCATAATCATGATTATCTTATCTAGAAAGCGCTATAAACAGACCTTCAGAAACAAGTTTTAGCCCCTACAACTTGTTCAGGAGCCCTATTGATCTTGACCATTTTTAAACTGTAACCGCCGCATTGGTTATTAAACCTATGCGGCGGCGTGCTGCTGGGAAGACCAGCCACTTTGCTGCTAGTGGGGTTCTGCGCCCACATCTCCCGTTCGACACAGGACGTTTCTTGTCAATATTGCCATAACTGGCTCTATTGCGGCTTATTCATTCGCCTTACGCCATAGCATTGGGGTGATTATACTCGAGCCGGCTTGAGCAAGCGTATTGGCAAGGAGAACGAAGCGCAGGATCGATATATTTAAGCAAAACAGCAATTTTCACCTATTTAGTGGCTTCCAGCAAATGTTGAAAAGGATGGTTTTAGTGAAATTGCCCATCCCTGTTATCCGGACAGCCTTTAATCCCTATTCCTGAGTTGGCCTGTGTGGGGCACCAATTTCACAATTCCAAGCGCGTGCTAAAGGGCGATAAGAGAAGTACCAGGACATATTCTCAATTTCCCACCACCAGGCATCTGGCAATTTCCACCAGGGTCCATAAACTAGCTCATCAGGTGGAATAATGCCGTTTACACCAGCAATAATGGCTTTTGCCCGTGGCGTTCCTGGTTGACTATGTACACGGGTAACATTTACTATGGAACCCCAAATCCAATATGTAAAAGTGACTCGCCCAGTAATTACGCATGCTCTACCTTTGCCTTGGGCTACTTTTTGATCGTCAATTTCATTCCAGCGCTGGATCCTGTCCGCCCAGAATTCCCGATACGTGATCCCGGGTGCGAGGCGCTGAGCTGCCGCTACTTGCATCGGCTGGCCGGCTTTGTAATAAAAATACCCACCCAGCGAAACTACGCCTACAACAACAGACAACAACCCCCAAACAACAAGCTTCCCAATAAGTTTTCCAATCATCTCTTTTCTCCTTGGTCCAGGTTCGACCTGCCACATT
>JAPLGT010000031.1:0-7711 GCA_026390035.1 Chloroflexota bacterium | reverse complement strand
CTGAGATCAGTAAGACCTATTCTTCGCCAGCTCATAGAATGAACGGATTCGTTTACCATTCAAATTGGTTGCACAATTTGCTGGTTGCGACCTCCATGTCTGGCTGCAAGCAATGACCACAAAAAACATCAGAACCAGGAACATGCCCTTGTGCGCATTCACTTCATCATCATACACACCAAAGAACATGAACTGTGGATGTGAACTAAAATATTTTCCCAGCGCCGGCAAAGATGCTTTGAAGCCAGAACGAAACAACATACGCGTGGTGCCAAACGCTCCGCCGGAAAGGATTACATTTTTTGCCTGGTAGACTTTCTTCTCGCCCATGGATTCGGCATATACCTGCACAATTTCCCCAGGCACGATGTGTTGCACTTCCACTTGCGCTTGCACTTCCAGCCCAAGCTTTTCGGCCTCGCGAACATACACAACCATGATACTTTGCTTGGCATCGCGATGGCAACCCCCCAGGCAACCGATACAATCATTGCCCTTATCGAAGGCGCAATCGCTCTGAGCACGACGCAGATAGTGCCAGTGGTAACCCAGCGCATCGCAACCTTTGACAAACAGCTGAGCATTGCGGTTGCGCTCTTCTGATGTAAAGGTATGCAGCGCGAGACGGCTCTCGGCTTGGTCGTAATATGGCTCCAGCGCTTTGAGTGAGAAAAATTCCACGCCGGTTTCCGCCTTCCAGTCATCCAGAGCAATATCATCAAACCTATCCATCAAGGCCTGGTTCACAATCGATGACCCACCAACAACTTTCCCTCGCAGGAAGGCCATGCGCGCATCCTGACTGAACTCGATACCGCCACCCCAATATAACTGAGCCGAAGCAATGGCCTCATTTTTGGGGAAAGTTTCCTTCGTCAGATACTCACCCGCTTCCAAAAGCAGCACCTTGGCCCCGGTCTTACTCAAGTTGTACGATAAGACCCCGCCACCAATTCCCGAGCCAATAATGATGAAATCATAAGTTGTCATTTTATTTTCTCCTCATTCCCAATGCTATCCAGCTTGAGCGCGACCGGCAAAAACGCGAGCCACTTGCGAGGACGGGTAAAGAAAGTTCGCATCAAACGGGTCATTAAATCATATTTAGACTTGCTCTGCGGATACCAATGGGTTTCAATCAAGTTTTTGTTGGGTCCCAGGATCAACGACTTCACATTGGAAAAGGTCAACAAGCCCCAATCACCCTTATAGCGACCAAAACCGCTATCCTTTACCCCACCAAAAGGCAGCGCAGGATTGCCTTCCGTCAACATATGGTTGTTGATGGACACATTGCCTGTCCGGATGGCGCGTGCCACCCGTTCAGCCCGGGTCAGGTCCTTGCTCCAAACAGATGCGCTTAAACCATAAGGTGAATCATTCGCCAGCTCAACAGCCTCATCTTCGGTCGTGAATTTCATAACCGGCAGAATCGGGCCAAAGGTTTCTTCAGTCATCAACTTCATAGCGTGGGTTACACCAACAACCACGGTAGGCGGAAAGTGCAGTGTGCCTGGAAGGCGTTTACCGCCCACCAGGATCGTAGCGCCTTTGGAAACTGCCTCAGCCAACTGGGCTTCAATAATTTCCAATTGGAACCCGGCAGTCATGCAGCCCACATCGCAGGCACCAGCTTCGGCCACCTTGCTATCAACGCCGGATACACGCAGTTTAATGGTTAAATCAACCACTTTTTCAACAAAAGTATCGTAAATATTCGCATGGACGTAGCAACGCTCCATGGAGGTGCAGCTCTGCCCGGCGTTCGTGAAGGCGCTCCAAACGATACCGTTCGCAGTCCTTTCAATATCAACATCTTCAAACACAATCGCCGGATCCTTACCTCCCAGTTCCAAATCCACCGGGATCAGATTTTTGGCTGCAGAAGCCATGACTGCCTTACCGCCACGCACAGATCCGGTAAAATGAATTTTGTCAGGTCGCTGCTCAATCAGAGCTGCACCAGTTTCCTTGCCACCGTACACCACCTGGATGGCATCTTGCGGGAAGCCGGCCCCATTCATTATTTCTTCATATAAACCCTGCAGCGGCGTCACTTCGGATGGTTTATATACCACCGCATTACCGGCCAAAAACGCCAGCAGGGACGGAACAAAACACTGGTAAAGCGGGTAATTCCAGGGGGAAATAACCAGCACAACACCCAGCGGCTCGAAAACGATCCGTGAAGTTTTGCCCATCAATACAATTGGGGTATGGACAGTCTGATCTTTGAGGATTTTGGGGGCAGCATCACGATAGTAATCAATCAGATCGCAGATCTCAAACAATTCGGTTGAGAGAGCATCGAAACGGGTCTTGCCGGTCTCTCGAACCAGCCGGTCAATGATCTGCTCCTGGTGAGCGACCAGGTAGTCGCTCACCGCTACCACCCTGGTGATACGCTCTGCCAGGGCCAGCCTGGCCACTTGTTTCTGGGCATCCCGTGCCCGGCCGAAAATAGATGGCATCTCGCTGGTTGGTGTTGGTGTCACTTCATATAAAAACTCACCTGTCGCCGGGTTATTTACGCGGATACTCATGCACCATTCTCCTTTAACTAATGTTGGCTCTTCTTTCAGCATTCGCCAGCTCAATATAATGCTTCACCCATTTCTGCACAGATTCGAAGTGGCGAACCAATTGTTTACGCGCCAGCTTTACGTCCCTTGATTTTACTGCATCCAGGATGCGATGATGGGTTTGAAGTTCATCGAATGGGTTGGCATCTGGGATAGCGGTGTTCTCCAGGGAAGCAAAAGCTACCCAAAAAGCATCAAAAAGCGGCATCAGAGTCTCGTTTTCAAGGACAGCATAGAGTATATGATGAAATTCTTCATCCAATTCAATATAACCGCGCCCATTCGCAATACACGCCTCCCATTTTTCCAGCAATGCATCCAGGCGGTCCAGATCTGGTTGGCTTATTCGTTCAACAGCATCCCCAATCACCGCTGTTTCCAACCAGATACGGATTTGCAATAACTCAGCCACAGTACGCGCATCATACTGCATCCCAAACTTAAAGGTTGCCAGAGTTGAGTCAAAATTTAACTCGCGCACAAATAAACCGTTGCCATGTTGAACATCGATGATCCCCACCGATTGTAGCGACTTAACCGCTTCTCGAACTGAACTACGGCCCACTCCCAATTCATCAACCAGTTGACCTTCCGACAACAAAGCGTCACCTGGATTCAAATTGTGGTCAATGATATATTGCTTGATGTAATCAAAAACTGCTTTATAGAGTGCCGGACCACGCAATGTATTGCCCATGTTGAAATTCTCTCTTGAATAATTGAGCTGATTGCACACCGTTTAGAGAAATTTAGTATAATTCATAAGTTATCAGACATCACATATCTTATGTTTTGTATTATACCAAATATCCATCTTTTTGTTCACCGTGCTCCTGCTTAAATTAATATTTGTCCAACAGAGGCTAATTTATGGAAATTAATTCTGAAAAACTAGGTTTTTGGCAAAAAATAAGCTATGGCGTTGGCGATTTTTACGGAGGCGGAGCCGGAACGCTGATCAGCTTCTTCTATCTCGTCTTTCTGACAGATGTTGTTCGAATCAGTCCGGGGCTGGCGGGTACCGTTATTTTAATCAGCAAAATTTACGACTCCGTCACAGACCCTTTTGAGGGCGTCATCTCAGACCGGACGCGCACAAAGCTTGGGCGCCGCCGCCCTTATTTACTTGCTGGCATTCCACTGGTATTCCTGTCTTTCGTTGCCCTGTTTTACCCGGTTAATTACGAAAGCGAAACTATACGTTTCGCTTTCGTAATAGCTACTTACCTGTTTTTCTCAACCGTGGTCAGCATTGTAACCCTCAATTACAGCGCCCTGCAAGCCGAACTGACTCTCGATTACAACGAGCGAACTTCACTTGCGACCTTCCGTATTTTCTTCTCCACAATTTCTTCCATTTTATGCGCCTTGCTACCATTGGAAATCGTTAAATCATTCCCCGACGTGCGCACTGGCTGGATCGTGACAGCCGTTGTCTTTGGCATGCTCTTTGCTTTGCCATTTATCGCCACAGTCGCAGTTACACGCGAGCGCCCTGAATTTCAAAAAGAACTCCGACCCTACAATTGGAAACAGGCCTTTATCGAACCTTTCCAGGTGCGGACATTCGTCTACGTGCTGATCATGTACGTGACAGCCTTCACAGCCTTTGACGCAACCCAATCCATCGTAGTCTATTATATTAAAACTTATCTCGGGCGTGGATCAGAAGTCAGCTTTGTACTTGGAGGTATGCTGATCGCGCAGATCATCTCGCTGCCATTTTTCCAATGGCTGAGCAAGCGCAGCTCCAAGGCTGCAACGTACAATATTGGCGCGGCGATATTCGTGATCGTGATGTTCTTCTCATTTCTTTTCACACCCACCAGCCCTGCCGCCGCGCTGTATATCTTTGCAATCCTGGTTGGCATTGGCTCCGGTGGTGTAGTCATCATGATCTATGCCATCTTCCCTGATATTCCAGATGTGGATGAGCTGCGCTCAGGCGAACGCCGTGAGGGCACGTATTCAGCACTAACAACTTTTACCCGCAAACTATCATCTGCACTGGCAGTCTTTGCTGTTGCCCAGGTACTCCAACTGGCTGGCTACATTCCACCAGTTGAACAGGCTGGCAAATTGATCGAATCCGTGCAAACGCCTGCCTTCATCAACGCATTACGGCTGTTTTTTGTGCTCATCCCGGTCGGTTTCATCTCCTTTGGCATTTTCTTTGCCAGCCGGTTTCCTCTGACCAAATCCATTTATGACCGGTTGGAAATTATCCTGGCTGCCATGCGCAAAAAAGAAAATGTGGATGAAAGCGAAAGACAGAATCTAATCAAATTGCTCATGGGCTAAATTTGAGTTGTCTGAAACATAAAAAGCGCTTGCAATTTGCGAGCGCTTTTTATCTCTGTTTACCAGTTAAATGTACACTGATCGATAGGTTTTCCAGCACCTGCCAGCTTGTGCCCAAAGCACCACAAAACAATAATTCTCATCAGCCTGGGGATAGCTCTATCAATCAGCCAGATCAATGCAACAAATCATAAGCAGCAAAGACACCTTTGTACGCAAGCCTGCAATCAGCCAGGGCTTTTTCCCGCCATTTGGCTTCAATAGGAAAAAATAATTCTTCGTATTCTTTACGCAGCGTATTGCGGATCGCCTGTGTGCGTGCGCCGAAATGGAATAGGCGATTTTCAAAAATGGTGGCGCGCATGCTCCGGATCTGCGCCAAAAGCGAGTCACCGAAAGTTCCAAATTCAAAACAGGTCGCAAATAGTTTTTTTGCTGGAAATTTTTCGTCGCGCAACTGATAAAAATAATCAGTGATATCGCCGGTGGTTGTATAAAAATCGGATAGCGTGGCTGCCACAATGAGCGGATAATTAAGGCGTTTCACCAAATCGGGTGCCGTTGCAGGTTCGCGGGTTGAATTGACGAAACTCATCTGGTAACGCGGGCCATATCCAGTATGCAAGTCGATATGAATAACCTGCGCGTACTCCTCAAGCGCTTTTTGCATCAGGCTTTGCAAGACCTGTGTACTTTGCTGCGTGGTGTCTCCACCGTACTGCACACCTTTTGGATGGCGATACTGCCCACTCAGGGTACCCTGGCGAATTCGTAGAATGCCGAGCCGGATGATCCTCCCAACCAGGCGAAAGAAAAAAGCTGCATCACTCAAGATCAAATTTGAAATTTGTCGGGCCGGATTCAAAAGCGGAATCAATGGCTCGTAATCTGGGTTGGCTTGCGGGTCGAATTTTTCGTTCCAAAGAAAGTTGCGATTAATATCGACGTTATTTTCATTATAACGACGCCTGATCTTCATCCCAGATGGATTGATGGCATGCACAAGCAGCAAGCCAGTGTTTTCAGGGTCCAGGCGCGGCGCAAACTCATCCATGAATATTTTCAGCATCGCAGATCCGACATATCCTTCAATGCCATGCAGACCACTGGAAATTACGATCAAAGTCTGCTTCCGGGCTGGTTCGGCCCAGCCAAAGTCAATGCTCAAATCAGGATCGCTTTTCAGGCGAAATGACTCGAGCCGAGCATCAGGCCACTTGACACGCACTGTCTCAAAATCCTGAATAAAACGCGCCCGTGATTCGGCATAGCTATCCGGAAAAATTGAATCCATTAGAACGGCCCCAACTTGATTGCGACTGCGATTCCCAAAAATGCAACAGTTGCAATAATGACCCACAACCAGAGTTTAGCCGTCCAGCGCAGCCATTTGGGATAACTAACCACGGTTAATCCCAGGCTGATCAGTAAAACCGGGTTCGTGGGATAGGCCAGATTGGAAAAGCCATCTCCAAAAATATATGCCAGGACTGCGGTCTGACGAGTAACACCAATCAAATCTGCAAGCGGAAGGACGATGGGCATCATCAGGAAGGCCTTGGCAGACCCCGATGCAATAAAAAACTCAATTCCAAGCGCAAGCACATAGACGACCACGGCTGCAGGAAATGCACCCAGGTGAGTAAATGGATCAGCGGCTGCATGCAGAATAGTATCGGTAACCCCTCCGCGATCAATGATGTAACGGATACTGGCAGCCATCAGGATCAACGGGACGGAAGGAGCCAAACCAATCAACCCCTCAACCAGCCCCTTCCAGACAATTCTTCCCCCCGCACCCGAAAGGAAACCGGCGCCCAGTCCCCCAATCAAAAAAAGAATGCCCACAATTGGAAGTGCATACGCAGAAATAGCCGGAATAAATGGGCCCGAGAGCATGGCAATGAAGATCAATATAATGAAGAGCCCGAAGAAATTCATTGCACGGTTCTGTTTTGGATTCTCTGTGACAAAAGTGGTATCCATGCTTTTATATTTCTCGCGTTCAGCCAAATCTTCACCAAAAATTAGGGATTTTTTCGGATCCTTATCTATTTTATGAGCGTAACCTGAAAGAAAAAACATGAAAATAAAATAGATACTGATGAAAATAATGATGCGGAACCATGCCCCCGAAAAAAGCGGCAAGCCTGCCAGCTGCTGAGAAACACCGAGGGTATATGGGTTTGTGATGGCTGCAGAAAAGCCCATATTGGTGGCAAGGATGGACATTCCCAGGCCAACCAGAGCATCCCAACCCAGGGTATAAGCCAGCGCTATCATGAGCGGCACAAGCAGCACAACCTCCTCGAATGTACCAAGCGTGGCCCCCAGAAACATAAATGCCAGGCAGACCATCCAAAGCAGGGTATATTTGCGCCCGCTGAATTGACGCACAATCCGGCCAATAAAAGCCTGCAGCGTCCCAGTCTTATCCATGACAGCAAAGGCACCACCCGCAAAAAATAATACAATGATGATAACGATGACAGTCAAACCGCTGCTGCTACCCAGGACCTCAATGGGAGCAACAAACCAGCGCCAAATGGGATAATCAGGATGGTCAATTAAACGGAAGGAAGTCGGGTTGATTGTTTCACGCCCATCAACCTGTATGCGGGCATACTGTCCTGCGGGGATCACTAGTGTCAAAATTCCAGCAATCATCATTAAGACAAATAATATCGCCAGCGACTGTATGAAAGCGCGCTTGCCAATCTGGGCACCTGCTTTTTGTTCCATCGGAAGCTCCTTGTTAATAATTCAAACCTGACTTTGTCATAAAATACTGTGATTTTATGACAAAAAATTAAAAAGCTTATCTATAT
>JAPLGT010000132.1:0-16731 GCA_026390035.1 Chloroflexota bacterium | reverse complement strand
GTTGGAAATTGGTACCAGTAAACCTAAGTATGCAACCAGAAATGTTTCTTACGTGCTTGAGCTGAAAGAGCCCGGCGCTGGATCAAAGCAGATAGCGTCATAAGTATTGGCCGGCCCCACAAGTGGGGTTTTTGCGCCCACGCTGGCGCACGATAAACCTTCCAGATAAAAAAACTTGTATTTTCTTTGACAATGCCAGATTGTCAGATTAAACATTTAGTCCAAGAACTGGCGGCAATTGCTCTCAGGGGTGTACTGGCTGTTGGATGGCAAAACCAGAACCTGGATATCCTTGAGCTACTCGCTGGCTCATCGATAGCTGCCTTGATGAATTCTCTTCTCGCGATACATTTCCTCATCCGCCGCTTTGAAAGCCTCGGTCAGTAACGTGGAAATTTCAGCAGTACTGATCCCAACTGAAAAGCTGAGTGGCAGCTCGGCATGGGTGGCGTTATGATCCTTCAAGACCCGCTGCAGACGTTCGCCAGCAGCTGCGGCAGCCATTGTGCTGGTATTGGGTAATATCACCACGAACTCATCGCCACCAATGCGGGTGATAATATCCTCGGCGCGAAAAGCGGCATTCAAGACCTGCGCAGTCCGCTTCAAGACCACATCTCCGGCGGAATGTCCATCTCGATCATTGACAGTCTTCAGTTTGTCCACATCAACCAGGATCAAGCTGATCGGATACTGCCGTCCACGTTCCAGCCGGGCTATCTCTGACTCAAAATATGCGCGGTTATACAGGCCAGTGAGCACATCTTTTATGCTCAGCTGTTTCAGCTTTTCTTCCATCTGCTTGCGCTCGGTAATATCACGCAGAACAATCAGCAACCCACTCGGGTTCTGGCGACGATCAAACAGCGGTGAAACGCGCACCTCAATATCACAAGGCGGGTTTTCTGAAATGCGCAGTTCTTGTTGAAATTCTGTGGTAGTCTGGTAGGCTGCTTTTAGAGCAGGCCAATGTGCCAATCTCATCTCGGCTGATTGACCGATCTCTTTCAGACCAACGCCGGTTATTCTACGCGCCGCCGGGTTGATCTCTACAATCCGCTTGCGTACATCCAACACAATCACACCATCCGGTAAACTCTCAATCAACCGGTCATACGCAACCGGCAGGATATCTAATAAACCATAGCGAAACAGCCCAAAATTGAAGAACACTCCGGTTAGAATGAAGATAAAAGGCGTAATATCGAGATCACGGAAAGGACTTAACCCGGCCAGACTGACGACATTACCAATCCAGGGCAGCAGCATTCCAACCAGGATCGTGCCAGCCTGACGGCGATATAAATGTGAAACCTGCCCATATTCCCGGGCAATCAACACAATCATTAACAGGTAAATGAAATAAGAATAGGCGATATGAATCCAGAACCAGGGCCCCCCATTCAGGATGGTTCCGGTGGTATGCAGACCCCCAAAAAATAAGCCATGCAGGTTATCTGTCCAGAGCAGGATCAGAGTCAAGACAGGTTCAATCGCCAACAGAAACAGGTTGCGGCGGGTCAACAGGTGAAAGCGGTGCGTAAAGCCAAGCGTAAAAACCACTGTCCCAAAAGGTACGGCAACCACCCCCAGGTAAGTAGTATCCAGCCAAAATATTTGGCTGGATTGCACCACCGCCAACCAACGGATGGCATAGGTTAAAGCCCAGACAGCGCATCCCAACATGAACAGGGCCAAACCGACAGCGCCGGGGGCGTTGCGGCGCTGCCAGGCTGTCAATGCAACCGTGATGGAAATGGTCCCGGAGAATATCAGGGCAATGGCGTAGTATATGTTCAAAATGAATCGTCCAGTTTCAGAAGAATAATACTGTTGTCAAACAAGCTGTTCACTTGAAAATAAATATATTTTGCGCAGACTCACAACCTGACTATGCCCCACTCCCATAGTTATCAATATCAAAACAATGTTTTGATTATATATTAGAAAGAGCAGATCACCCTATTTTGTAAGCGAACCGTAAGTTCAACAGCCAGCCGGTGGCCCCCCAACTCCCAGCTCATACCCAGCCCCTGCCCAGATCAGTGTGAAGACTGCCGCGCTACTGCCCAGCCCAGGGCGCAACCAGCGGTTGGCTGCCTGGCAGTTGGGTGTTGGCCAGCTCCGGTAAGCTCCAGGCTGCCAGAATGGTCTTTAACAGACTGTAATGCGAATAAGCCGTGCCATCTTCAAGCCCTGGTCGGGCGCGAGCCGAGAGCAATACTGTGGCAACCTGCCCGCCAGACTGGCTGCCCAGGTCACAGCAGGTGCCCTGGTCTTGATCATCGCCCTCATCGAAGGTGATGATGATCAGACTGTTCTTCCCAAGTGCCGGCGCAGCCTGCAGCCGGGTGACCAGGGCTTTCACCCAGGCATCAGATGTCTCGGCCGGGCAATCGTGGCCTGAATTACAGATATTGGGCATGATAAAAGCAAAATTCGGCAGCTGGTTGGCGTTCAGGTCTGCGTCAAGACTGGTCAGCGGCACAATGCTGCGCTGGCAGCGTTCAGGGTTCAGCCGGATGGCATCAAAATAGATAAAGGGATTATGCTTCTGAAAGTATGGGCTGGCATCGCCTACAAAACAAGGGGAGGGCAGGTCTTCCTGGTAGGTCTTCCAACTACGCCCGCTGGCTTCGATCAAATCTGGCAGGGTTGGTTGATCAAAAAAACAACTCTTGCAATCTTTGGTCACATTCTGAGTGCTGCCACTGACCAGTGCCAAAAAATTGGGCAGGCTGGGATGGCGCACCGCAAAGTAATTCGTTAACAACACATTTTGACGGGCCAGGCTGTTCAAATACGGCATGGATTGACTGCCGATCACTTTCTGGTACCCCCGGTTTTCCAACACAATTAGCACGATATGGTCAAAATTGGGAATCTTGCCAGCCCAGCTCGGCGCAACGCTCTCACCCGGAGTGGGGCTCTGACCAGGCAGCGGCGGAACGGGGCTTATATTATTCTGAGGCGCACAGCTGGAAATGATCAAAGCGAACACAAGCAGCAGCGTTTTTTTCATATTACTTTTTTCCTCAAAAAACAAATACCCTGGAGCTACTGGCAACCACGGCGCCTGGGCCTGACATCCAATGCTGATTTCGCCGAACCATGAACTCGAGTATTTGCTTTTAAATATCGGATTCAACATGCGCTTTATGAACTGGCGCCAATTACTGTACCGGTATCCGTGTTTAGGTATTAACCATCGCCAACATCCAGCATTGCCAGTAAATGTAGGCTGCCCAAATTATTGTATCACCCACAATCATTAGCCGAGATCATCAATTCGCTGGAAGCCCGCCAAGCTTATGATCCGGCAGAGGCACAGGCCAGGCTGATGGTAATTTTGGTGCCATTACCAGGCTGGCTCACAACCGAAATCTGGCCACCGTGCAATTCCACCAACGCCCTGGAAATCGCCAATCCCAACCCGGAACCGTCCTGGATGCGTGCCGCAGACTGTTTGCCCCTATAAAAACGATCGAAAACGAAGGGCAGATCTTCGGGCTGAATGCCAGAGCCACTGTCTGCCACAGAAATATGCACCAGGCAATCCGATGGAATAATCCTGGTTTTTGCTTGGGCTGGAAGACTGGCAGCGATGGCCGCTGACCTGGACGAACTGACCGACAAAACAACCGTGCCACCGGGCGGAGTATGTTTCAGACTGTTATCCACCAGGTTTGCCAGAACTTGCAAGATGCGTGCCACATCCATATCCACCAACGGCAGATCTGATTCGGCCTCGGTTCGGATGGTCAACCCCTTTTCTGCGGCGCGCATGCCATAGGCCGCGGCGCAGCGTTCAATGATCTCCTGCGGGTCAGCCGGGCCGCGCTGCAGGAGCAGTTCACCCGATTCAGACAGTGAGAGGGTCCGCAAATCATCCACCAAACGTGAAAGGTGCCGGGCCTCATCATAAATGATATCCAGCGTTTCAGCAGTTGCCGGCAGCACACCTTCACTGAGCGCTTCAGCATTGCCCAGGATGATGCTCAACGGATTGCGCAATTCATGCGCAATATCGGCAGTCATCTGGCGGCGCAGATCGCGAGAGCGCTTCAGGCTGGCTGTCATTTGATTAAACGAGTTGGCCAGTGCCCCGATCTCATCCTTGGTGCTGATGGTTACCTGTCTCTCAAGATCGCCCTGAGCGATGGATTGGGTGGCAGCGTTCAGATCACGCAGCGGCCTGATGATATTGCGCGCCATCTGCCAACCGAAGAACAGCGCGATCAACGTGGCGACCAGTACACCGATAAACAGGTTCAGGTTGATACGTTGAATATTATCTGCAACTGATTCTGCCTGGTTCCTTGGAGCTCGCAGCGGGATCAAGTAAGCAACGATGTGCCCATTGGAATTGATCGGAAATCCAAAACGGATGAAGTCTGGCGAAGGCAGACCCGGCGGAATATGCTGGGCTAATGAGAGCAGAATGTTCCCATCCGTATCCACGATCAGGTACTCTTTCTCCTGACCGGTCTCCAGCGCCTGGGCTTCTTCCAAGAGAAACAGCGCACCGCTAAAATTATTGTTTTCGGTGTAATAATTGGAAAGATTATCGATCAAACCCTGGTAGCGGCTTTCTCTGAGGTAGCGATTAAACTCCAACTGGCTAACCCGCCCAGCCAGCAGAGCAACAATCACAATCCCTGAAATACTCACAACCCAAAATGCCAGGATCAGCTTAAGCAGCAGCGACCTGCGCAGCGAAATTAGCCCGGACCCATCCGGTTGCGGACGGCCAAATGCCCCAAACTGGCCGGACAGCTTCGAGAAAAAATTGCGAATCCTGTCCATTTATTCCAGCCTGCGATGGGTATTCACACGGTAGCCCACGCCATAGATTGTTTCAATATAAATGGGGTTGCGCGGATCAGGTTCGATCTTGGCACGCAAATTTTTGATATGCCCATCAATCGAACGCTCAATTCCTTCAAAAGAGACCCCTTGCACAAAGTCGAGCAGCTGCAAGCGCGAGAGGGTGCGCCCACGCGAGCTGACCAAAGCTGCCAGCAGGTCAAACTCTGACCTGGTCAACGAGACCGGTTCGCCCTTGATTGTGACCAGGTAGGCGTCGCGATCCAGGATAATATCGCCAGCCTCCAGCAGGTTAGTGGTGGGCAGACTCTTGCCCATGCGCCGCAGCACCATGCGGATGCGCGCTGTCAGTTCCCGCAGGCTAAAAGGCTTGGTGACATAATCATCCGCTCCCAATTCCAGCCCAACCACCTTGTCACTTTCTTCAAGGCGTGCCGTTAAAAGAATGACTGGTTCGTTATGGTTTTTGGAATACAGACGCAAAAATTCATAGCCATCCATCTCGGGCATCATAATATCGAGCAGGATCAGGTCAGGATGTTCCTGATCGACCACCGGCAGGGCCAACTTCCCATTGGCAGCCGTAACAACCTTGAAACCCTCCTGGGTAAGGTAAGCCTGGAGCAGGGTCCTGATCCGTTCCTCATCGTCAACAACCAGAATGGTTTTTGGCATGCTTCTTATCCTTCGTAGGATTGTCTCTTCGTTTAAATATAGCATATCCGCTCCGCAAGAACACGGTTGCGCATATGCTCAAACAGATCTTAGCGTAGCCTGGGCTTGGGCTTGCTCTTGGGAAAGTAATCACGGACCGAAGGTAAAAAGCTGAGGCCCAGGATCGGGAGTGCCGCAACAGTGCTTAAGACAGTTGACCCAATCCTGATCCAATTGATATTACGACCACCAAACGAGAAAAAACCAGGAACAGCCCCAATCAAGAAGATCAGGCCCAACAGCGTCGCCAGGTTAAGACCCCAGATCTTTTGTTTCCAGATCCCATAAACACTCAAAAGCAGCAGCAAGATGCCAGCAATCGAAAGGCCCAGGTTGACATAAACAAACACCTGCGGATTCAGCCCAAGCGAACGGGTAATACTGAACAGGTTGAACCCGCTCTGGGTTCCGCGCTGAAAGTTGCCAGAGGTGCCGCCACTCTCAGTTTGTTCACCGCCGTTATTACCCTGTGCGTTTCCGTTATTATTACCCTGAAAATTACCACCGCTCTGCCCAGGCGTGTTTCCGGTTCTGTTTCCGCGCCCGCCAAAACCAATTCGCGTTGTAGCCAGCGACACTGTACTGACCAGTGCCAGCACAAGCAGCATGACGATGATCAATGTGATTGTCTTGGGACGTGAAGTTGTTGTGTTTAACATTTCTCTTTTCCTTTTTTTATACTAAAAATAATCTACAACCGCTTTCAGCCTGCAAAGCGTACCCAGTCCCGATTTCTCAACCCGCCGGGCTACTCAGAACGCAGCGCTTCCATCGGGTGCAAGTTAGCCGCGCGGTAGGCCGGGTAGATCCCGAAAAACAGGCCAATGGCCATCGAGAAGAAGAACGATAACAACACCGATGAAAGCGTCACTTCGGCAGTGATCAAACCCAGTTTTGTCACCACCCAGGCAATCGCCATCCCAAACAGGATGCCGATGACCCCACCGCTGATACTCAACGTCATGGTTTCCACTAAAAACTGGAAAAGGATATGATCCTTGCGCGCACCAACCGCCTTACGCAGGCCAATCTCGCGCGTGCGTTCACTGACCGAGACCAGGGTGATATTCATGATACCAATGCCACCCACCAACAAGGAGAGCGCCGCAATGGCACCCAGAAAGGTCGTCAGGGTGGTGGTCACACTGGTCAGCGTAGAAAGCAGCTGTGCCTGGTTCATAATGCGGAAATCATCAGCCGCGGCAGGCTTGAGGTGATGCGTCCGGCGCAATACAAAGCTGATCTGTGCTGAAACCGAATCGACAGTGTCGGCCGAACTGGCTGATACTGCAATCGCGCTGACCACTTTTTCGCCGTTTTGAACGGCATTGCTGCCAAACAGCTTGGCGTAACCGGATTCCAACGGAATGAAAACAATATCATCCTGGTTGTCAAAACCTGTTGAACCCTTGGATTTAAGCAGACCAACCACCGTGAAATTCACTTTATTGATCTTGATGGTCTTGCCAATCGGGCTGATGTTTGGGAAGAGATCTGTGGCCGTGGTGGCACCAATCAAAGCCACCAGATTTAGCTTGGTGCGATCATTGGCATTCAAGCCGCGCCCCGCTTCAATCTCATAAGTATGCACCCTGAGATAATCCTCGGTGACACCTGTGACCGAAGTCTGCGAACTCAAGGTTCCCTGTGTAATGGTATAGCGTCCCTGGTAAGCCGGCGCGATGCCGGCAATTTCGGTTAACGTCTTGGTCAGGGCCAGGTAATCCTGATAAGTGAGATAGGTTGGGGCAAGCTGCGAGCCAGGCGAGGGCCGCTGTGAACGCCCGGCCTGGATATTCAGTAAGTTGGATCCATTGCTGGAAATCCGATCTGTGATGCTGCTGGTAGCTCCATTGCCAATCGCCATCAGTGCCACAACGGCCGCCACCCCAATCACAATCCCCAGGATGGTTAGAGCGGAGCGCAGTTTATTGGCCATCAGGCCACGTAGTGCGGTAAGAATATTCTGTGAAATTAGCATGGCAGCTCCTGACTAATCCTCGCCATCCGAACGACGTGCCCCGGCTTTGAGTGGGTTGGCATTCATAGTATCTGAAATAATGCGCCCATCGGCCAGGCGAATGATACGCGCCGTATGCCGGGCAATAAAGGCATCATGCGTCACCATGATCACCGTCTGACCAATTTCACGGTGTAAATTCTGGAATAGCTCCATAATTTCCGCGCCGGTCTTGCTGTCCAAGGCGCCGGTGGGCTCATCCGCGATCAGGATGGCCGGATCATTGACCAGCGCACGGGCAATCGCCACGCGCTGCTGCTGACCACCCGAAAGTTCACTTGGGTGATGCTTGACCCTGTCCTGCAGCCCAACCACTTCCAGGGCATGCATGGCCTTCTCACGCGAGGCGCGCGCGCTCAGACCGGTATAGCTGAGCGGCAGCTGTACGTTTTCCAATGCGCTGGTACGCGAAAGCAGGTTGAACTGCTGAAAGACGAAACCGATCTTGCGGTTACGAATATCCGCCAGCTGGGTATCATTCATGTTTTCAACCGGACTGCCATCCAGAAGATAAGAACCAGAAGAAGGCACGTCCAGGCAGCCAACAATCGACATTAGCGTGCTTTTTCCAGAACCGGAGGGGCCCATGATGGCAATCATTTCGCCTTTCTCAATGGAAAAGGTCACGCCATCCAGGGCGCGCACTTCGTTTTCGCCCATCACAAACACCTTGGTTAACTCCTCGATCTGGATCATGGCATGAACACCTGTCTGGTTATCCACCGGGAGGACCTCCTGCGCCAGGGATTTGTATGCCGCCACCGTTATTCCGTGTGTTCGATCCTGAGGATGATGAACCCGAGGTGCTTAATTCCACCTTGTCGCCCTCCGCCAGCTTGCCGGTGGTTGTAATGGTCACCAGGCTATCAGCCAGGTCTCCGCTGACCACATCGACCTGTTCAGTGCTGCCATCGGCCTTGATCGTGACCACATACTCGCCTTTCGAGCTAGTCTGGATCGCGTTGACCGGCACGGCCAGCATAGCATGCGGTTCGCCGGTGATGATGACTACATTGGCGGTTGCGCCAAACAAGAGCGGTTTGTCGGTAGATTCGAGCGAAACAGTCACAGTATATTTAACCAGCCCGTTTACAACGGACCCGATCGGGTTGATCAATGTCACCTTGCCTTTCAGGGTGACGCCAGGGATCGACTCCATTGTAACTTCGACATTGTTGCCCAAGGTCACAGCCGCAATACTGGTCTCATCGATTTGGGTATCGATCTTCAAGGTGCTGCGGTCAACCAGGGCCACAGAATTTGCACCCTTGGCGACTGCATTACCGCTAACCGCCTGGGCGGCGATAACCTCACCGTCGAAAGGCGCGATGGTCAGAATACCATTTACCACCGCCTGCGCCGCCGCCACCTTGGCTGTCGCCGCTTTCAACGCCAGTGGATCAACCCCATTCTTCACAATATCACGCTTGCGCTTGGCATCTTCCCAGTTGGCGCGAGCCACATCCAGCGCAGCCTTGGCATCATCGTAATCAGACTGGGTGGATTTGGCCGTATACCAATTGTAAGTGGATACCAGCGTATTAAGATTGAGCTGGGCACTGGTTAGCGCCAACAGCGCCGAGGTTTTAGAGGCATCGCCATCGAAATGATGCTGAACTTCTTTGTAGGCCTTGTTGGCCAGGGTTAAGCGCTTCTCAGCATCCCAAATCTGAGCCTGGGTATTCTTGATCAGGGCATCCGAAGCACGCGGATAAGCCAGCGCGTCCATATTGACCTGGGCTTGTTCCACTTTTTTGCGCGCAGTTAGAACGGCTTGCTGTGCCTGGGCGGCATTAAGGTTTGAATTTACCATATCTTCCAGGTCACGCTGAGCTGTCGCCAGGGTCGCCTGGGCTGTGATCATGTCAGTCGTGACGCTGTCGGCTTTCAAGGTTGCCAAAATGTCGCCTTCTTTCACTTTTTGGCCCACCTTAACGTTGACCTGCTCGATCAAACCATTAGTACCCCAGGTTAACTGCACCAGTTGATCGGCACTCAGGTTGCCGGAGGTCTCAATCTTGTCGGTGATAGTTACACTTGAAACAACACCTTCTCCGGTTGTGCTGGTCGTGTCTGAGCTGGAACAGCTCGCCAACGCCAGTACGGCAACCAGGCTGATAATCATAATTATTCTGAATATGGATCGGTCTTTACGCATGGCACATCCTCTCGATAAATGAGTGATTTCTTTCACAATTATAGAGGGCATCGCAAACCCTGGGTGTAAATCTTATGGGTAAATTGTGTGCAAATTATGTAGAAAACCCCTTGGATTGCCAGGGCGCAGCACTTGGTCCTGTTAACACAAAGTGCATGCGCTCAACCAGCCCGCATGCACCTTGTAATCCAACCTGACTGCAGCCTTACGGCATGGCATGCACCTGCGCCAGCAGATCAGCCACAATCGCCTCGGGCGAGGCCGGCAGCATTTTTTCCTGGAAGTGCAGAATACCCAGCAGCGGCATCGCCATAACGAAGCCAGTCATGTTCATGCCAACTGTCTCTCCAGCGTTGTTCCCAAAAGCCGCACCCAGACCAGCCATCAGCTGGTCCAAAACACTCCTGGCTACCAGCTTGCCACGCGCATCTTCCAGCCACTCGCGCACGGTTGATTCGCGGTCGAGCAGGCAGGCCAGCTTGAGCGTGGATTGCAGATTGACGGTTGCCGCACAGCGCAGGTCAGTCGCGCTTGCACCCAGCAAGATCTCAAATTCGCCATCTTCCGTGATCCATTGTTTATAGCCTGGGTGATAAAACGCAAAAGCCCGGAAATCCAACTGCAAGGAAACCGTTTGGGTCTCACCCGGCTGCAAGGAGACTTTGGCAAAGCCCTTCAGCTCTTTCTCTGGGCGCTGCAGACTGGCTTTCTAGTCTCGAACGTAGAGTTGGACAATCTCCTTGCCAGCCATTTTGCCGGTATTGGTAATATCCAGGCTGACGGTCAGTCCATCCACGTCCTTAAAGGTCGCCGCAGAAACCTTCAGATGACTGTATGCAAAAGTTGTGTAACTCAGCCCAAAGCCAAACGGAAACAGGACCGGGATCTGGCGGGCATCATAGCAACCTTGACCACAGTTTGTCAGCACCTTCCAGTCGGCACCAACCTGGCAATGGTCCACTTTCAGTGGATGCTGATCAGTGGTGCGCTGTTACCCAATCGAGGAGCTATCATTCCGGCCTTGAAGTCCACTGGATTGAGCGACGAGGAAACTCGGCGATCGTGGCCGCGTTTGGAAGTGGCGTTTGGAGCATCCAAGAGCTATGTTCCGAGTTCGGTGGCTATGTTCGGAAACTACCCGATTGGAAGGAGCGTCGCTACGAAGGGTTTCTTCCAATTACCTTCGATATAACCGCCTACTATCGTCCGACCCTCCAGAATTGTCCTGGAGTTCACTTTCATCCTGCGGCACAGCGATCTTTGCCAGCTATCAACATTGGATGATGTGGTGAGGTTGGCGAGTTGAATGGGCAGCGGCTGGCATTGTTGCGCAGAATTGAGCGTGCCAATGGAAAGAAGGTCACTGAACCCTTTTTATGGAAAACGTTCCTGCCAAGGGTCGCCAAAGAGCTGAAAAGCGATGAAATTGCCGTGATTGATGCGGGCGTGAAACTTGGAGCCATGCAAGAAGCCGGAATTACCTGTTATGTGCTGAAACAAGCCCAAAACATGACTGCGCGCAGGAACTTTTTACCGGAGCCTGCCCGCCGTGGGCGTAAACCTGAATACGGAGCCATCGCGCGGCTATTGAGGCGTACTCGGAAGGGTAAGGTACTGGAAGCCAGCAGTCCAGACGAGACCGCTACACTGACTCAAGATGGCCGAGAAATCCAGGTGGAAATTTGGCGCGAGCTGGTGTTTACCAACCAAAAGCCCAGCCCGAAAAACGAAAGCTTTGATATCTATGTGTTTCACGACCCCAATTACAAGACGCCTTGGGTCTTAGCCACGCCAATCAAGTTGAAACCCAAAAGTGTGCATGATGTTTACTCAGACCGCTGGCGATTTGCTAAGCAAATCGTCGAGCAAGTCCCTTTGAGTTCCAAGCAAATGCTGGGTTCGCATCGCCAGTTTGTTCACAACCCAGAATGTGTCCAGCGTTTACCGGAAATAACCCTGCTGGCTGGTTCTATTTTGAGTTTCTTGGCAGCTTCTTTCCCGCCAGTTCCAACTGGCTTTTGGGACAAGAACCCAAAGAGAACTCCGGGACGTTTTAGGCGACAGTTAATGGGCAAACCATTTCCGAGAGTTGCCGAGCTGCCACGGCGATTCCGAGAAAAGCAGTCATTTACTGCGCATTTGCTCAATGGACACCTGGCACGAACCCAAAAAACCGCCCAAAAAGCATGTCCATAAGGGGTTTTTCTCCAAATTTTGGTTTTTTGGGTATCCAAAACTCACCGACAGCCGTCTCGAATCTTTTTGGCGACCTGTTTTTGTTCTTTTTCCCAACTTGTCAAGGTTCCACTCAGCGGAAACTAAAGCTCCAGTCATCTGAAGTTATCATCGCCCGCACCAAGAATGACCTGGGGTTTCTCTGCAAGTGGTTATTTGGGCCAATGTTTTTTTGCCCAAATAACCACAAAAAAATCTACTACTCTTTCAATCAGTCAAATCTGTTTCTTGAGTAAATCTGAAAACTTCCCACAAATAACAATGGTTATTTGCGAATACTTGCACTTTCTGCAAATTCTCCCAGCACACGTGCCATATGCCGGGCATGTTTGAAATATAAATCAATGCGCATGTTTTCGTTAGGGGCATGCGCGCGAGAATCTGGATGTCCAAAACCGGCGGTTGCCACAGGCAGCTTAAGTTCGTGCACGAATGGGTAGTTTGGCCCACTGCCGCCCACCATCGGGATTAATTCCATTTTTGATTCAAAAACTTCCTCAGCCGTATCCATTACCAATTTGATAAACGGATCATCAGGATCGGTTTTTGCCGCTGGTCCGCCGCCAAGAAATTCAATATTTATATCGGCAAAGCCTTCAGCGTTTAAATGTTCTCGCAGTAATTTCAGACATCGATCGATGGTCTGCCCAGGGACAATGCGAAAATCGACCTTGGCAGAAGCTTTTGCAGGTAGAACAGTTTTAGACCCGGCACCCTGGTAGCCACTGGTCAATCCGCAGATGGTGCAGGTTGGTTCGAAAACTTCAGCCATTTGCAATTCAACCCCGCCAGTCAGACCGTTCAGAAATTCTTTAACACCAAATCGGGTTTTATATTCATCGGCAACATCTGGTTGTGCCGCAAATAATTCGCGGTCTCGCGCAGTCGGTGGGGTGATGCCATCGTACCAGCCCGGGATGCGAATCTTCTCGTCCGGACCTTTGAGTGTGTTCAACGCCCAGACCAAGCGCCAGGCTGAGTTGGGAAAAATCGACCCGCCCAGCCCGGAATGTACATCAATCGAAGCAGTCTCTACAGAAAGCTGCACGTAACAAATGCCACGTAGGCCAAGGTATTGCATCGGAATATCGCGATGATCCACGCCGCCAAACTCCCAGATGCAAGCATCTGCGGCGAGCTTTTCTTTATTCGCAGTGATGAAGGCTGGCAGATGTAAACTGCCGGTTTCTTCTTCGCCTTCTATGATGAACTTGACGTTGCAGGGCAATTCGCCAGTTTCCGCCAGAAATGCATCCAGGGCATGCAGCCGGCTGGTAATGTGACCTTTATCGTCGCTGACACCCCGTCCATAGAGTTTTCCGTCGCGCTGGGCTGGTTCAAATGGTGGTGTTTCCCATAAATCCAGGGGTTCCGCGGGTTGCACATCATAATGGTTATAAAAAAGCAAGGTTCTGTCGCTTTTGCCTTTGCGCTCCGCAAGAACCACGGGCGCGCCACCTGTTGGAAGAATTTCGACCGCGAAGCCTCTTTTTTGGAGCATTTCGGCAACCAGGTTGGCACACTCTTGCATGCCCCAGTTTTGCGCGCCTACACTGGGCTGAGCAACCAGGCGGCAGAGTTCGGCAATCGACTCATCAAGATGATCAGATAAATAGCTGTCTATGCTTGAATATTTACTCATATTATCCTCATTACTTAATGAATCTGGCTAACCAGTCGATGGAGTAGGCTCCGGCATACGCAAACATCCACATTTTTACGATTTTGCCGAGCACACACCATGTTAAAAAAGTGCGCAATGGCATTTTTAAAACTCCGGCAGCAACCCCGCCCAGGTCAAAAAAAGGATTTGGTATGGCTGCCAGTACAAAAACAGTTGCAGCGCCGTATTTATCGATAAACGGGTGGATCCGATTGTAAATATCGCTTTTTTCGATCACGGCCTGGCCGCTGTAACCAGCCATGTAGCCTGAAAGTTCGCCAATGGCACTGCCGGTACCGGCTACAATCCCAAGGATAAACGGGTTGAAGAGCCCTCCCATTGTAAAAACCACGGCTACTCCCGGAGCCGGGAGTAGCACGGTGGCATTTGCAAGGATTGAGATGATGAAAATTCCGGGATAACCAAAGACAGCCAGTTCACTGGCTTTGTCGCGGATGCTAAATATCCAGACACTGATCGCGACGACAGCCAGCAAGCTGATAATTCTTAGGATGGTTGCGCGGCGCTCTGGCGTCATGCAGAATTAGTCGGTTTCTGTAATTGTAACGGAGTTAATTTTTACTCCGGGGTACTGCGGGCGCATCGGGTCGCGTTCCGGGATGGACAACAATACATCCATACCGCTGGTCAGCTGGCCAAAGACAGAGTGTTTGTTATCCAGATGAGGGGTCGGGACATGAGTGATGAAAAATTGGGAACCGTTGGTTCCTGGTCCGGCGTTTGCCATCGATAAAATGCCCGGTTTGCTGTGCTTCAGGCTTGGGTGGAATTCATCATTGAAGCGGTAACCCGGGCCACCACGACCGCTGCCGGTCGGGTCGCCACCCTGGGCCATAAAATCGGGGATTACGCGATGGAAAATTGTGCCATCAAAGTACCCTTCACGGGCCAAAAAGACGAAATTATTCACAGTCTTGGGGGTTTTATCCGCGAACAATTCAATAACCATGTCACCTTTATCGGTGGCGATGGTGGCACTATATTTTTTCTTTGGGTCGATGACCATTTCGGGTGCGGTGGACCATTGTTTGGATGCCATATTTCTCCTGTTATTAAAAAGGGTTTAGGTTTATCTTAACATTTCTTCGATACGGGCTACGACCATATCCAGCGCGGCAGTATTAAAACCACCTTGGGGGATGATGACATCTGCATAACGTTTGGATGGTTCAACGAATTCCAGGTGCATCGGTCGCACTGTCTTTAAGTATTGCTTGATTACTGATTCTGGGGTGCGCCCGCGCTCAGTGATATCTCTTTGCAGGCGGCGGATAAAACGCAAATCAGAATCTGTATCGACAAATATTTTTAGATCGAATAACGTTCGCAACTCCGGTTCAGCCAGGATCAGGATTCCTTCCACCACGATAACACGGTGCGGGGTGATTGGAATGGTCTTTTCGGTCCGGCTGTGGATCGAAAAATCATAAACCGGTAGCTCAACCTGGTTCCCGGTTTTGAGTTGCAATACGTGTTCGATCAGCAGTCTTGTTTCCAGTGAATTGGGGTGGTCAAAATTCACTTCGGCTTTTTGAACGGGTGGCAGACCGCTTAGATCCTTGTAATATGCGTCGTGAGGCAGGTAAGCGATTCTCTCTGGGCCAACCCGGTTCAGAATTTCCTGGGCTACTGTGGTTTTGCCGGATCCGGAGCCTCCGGCGATGGCGATGATCAACGGGATGGGGCTGGTGCTCATACCCGGATTATACCCGTTCCCACCGACCCTGATGAGAGCCAATATTATTTGTGTTCCGGTTGACCCTCTTCCGTCTGTTTGGTTTCAAGATGATCGCTCCCGCCTCATCTGTTCGATGGCGTTGTCATTCGAGCATTAATGAGATAATTATTGACTGCACATGATAAAATTGTTTAAATATGAACGGTAAGACCAAACCCAAAATGAAATTTTTTATTGGTCGTTAGCTGGTTTTGCGTTTTCAATGTACTTACTCACATGTGTCAGTTTGGCACACAGCCAACTTGTTCGATGCTGCACTGTATGATAATTGTTCGGTAACCCCGCGGGTGGTATTTTGAGCGGGCGTCCACACTCAAAATACCACCAAATGTCCCCTTTTCTCGTCCATCTCCGGGAACCTTACCCCGTGAGTAAATACTTTTCAATTCTGAAACTTATGCTCAAATGGAGATAATATATGGAAATCGATATTCAATTTCGACCGTCATACTCACTGGCAATTGTCAAATTAGCACCAAATGAACGTATTCGCGCTGATTCCGGCGCAATGGTCAGCTTCTCTGCTAGCGTGGAGGTGGAGACCAAAGCTGAAGGTGGTTTTCTAAAATCTCTTGGGCGGGCAGTCCTGGGCGGCGAGTCTTTTTTCCAGAACTTTTGGAAGGCTGGTCCACAAGGCGGTGAAGTTACCCTGGCGCCCGAATTACCCGGAGACATCGTCCTAATTCAGATGGATGGGAAGCCACTCATGGTTCAATCGGGTTCATATCTGGCTTCCGAGGCCGGAATTGAACTCTCGACCAAGTTTAGCAGCAAGGCATTCAAGGCTGGCGAAGGTGTCTCGATGTTGGAAACCAGCGGTATTGGCAAACTATTGGTTTCTTCTTATGGCGCGATTTTTGAGAAACAGCTGGGTGCGGGTGAAAAATATTTTGTCGATACGTCTCACCTGGTTGCATTTGAAGCCAGTGTGGAAGTCCAGATTAAAGGAGTTGGAGGCATGAAATCCACATTGCTTTCTGGCGAGGGGCTGGTGGTTGAAATGACCGGTCCTGGACGTATCTTTATCCAGACTCGTTCTCCCCAAGCGCTGATCAGTTGGATAATTCCACAAGTTCCCCAGAAGAGCAACTGAGCGCGATACCGTTTTGTTTTCAACCGGGAGCGATGTTTTGACATCCTGATCGTCGGATGGCGATGATGCTGGATAACCACCCCGAGAATCGATTTGCCGGGCAAGGATTTCAATACAATCCTTGGCATGGTTCAGAAACCCAGGAAGTTAGATTGACACTTTCGGAGCCAGTTCCAGTAGCGTCAGCGGGTCACCTTGGATTTGGATCCCGGCCAACTCGGCAGGGCTGTGATGGTGGCGTTTGCCACGTGCAAAAGGACGC
>JAPLGT010000179.1:0-8609 GCA_026390035.1 Chloroflexota bacterium | reverse complement strand
GCTCCTGCGTTTACCAGGCTAAAACGCTTTATACAGGCGCAGATGTCAGCTGGTTCAGCTTTGAACGTGACTCTGAACTCGAATTAGCCCTGGCAGGCAAGTCGCTTGCTCAGCTCATGATCTGTGAGTGGCATAACATTCCACTTGGTGCGCTGGTCCTGCCTGGTTTGCGCTGGATTTTGCGCCGCTATCATTTAATAGATGACGATACCACCAAGTTCTTCCTGCGTGAGTATCTACTTTCGGCCTGGAATGTGGCTGTTGGTTTTGAACGATTCTTAGACTCTACCAATCCGCAGAGCGTGGTCGTATTCAACGGGCAGTTCTTCCCCGAAGCGGTTGCAAAATGGATCGCAAAACAAAGAGGCTTGCGTGTGATCAGTCACGAGGTGGGTTTTCAGCCGGTGACGGGTTTCTTCACTGAAGGCGAATCTACAGCATACCCAATTCACATTCCAGAATCTTTCGAGCTGGACTCAGATCAAAACGCCCAGCTGGATGCTTACCTGGAAAAACGTTTTCAAGGCAACTTCAGCATGGCCGGGGTTAAGTTTTGGGCATCCATGAAAGGCCTCGACAGCGCCTTCCTGGCAAAAGCTGCACAGTTCAAACAAATCATCCCCGTTTTTACCAATGTTATTTTTGATACCAGCCAGCCGCATGCCAACACCATCTTTACAGATATGTTCGCCTGGCTGGACCTGGTACTTGAAACAGCCAGAACACAGCCCGAAACACTGTTTGTCATCCGCGCACATCCAGACGAGACCCGCTTGCGCAAGTCCAGCCTGGAAACAGTGGCTGAATGGGTGCACAGCCGCCACGCCACTGACCAGCCAAATGTAATCTTTGTATCCCCGCATGAGTATCTCAGTTCATATGAATTGATCACACGCTCCAAATTCGTGATGATCTACAACTCAACCATCGGATTGGAAGCCTCGATCATGGGTGCTGCAGTTTTATGCGCAGGCAAAGCGCGTTTCACCCAATACCCAACCGTCTTTTTCCCACAAGATCAGGTAGATTATGACAGCACACTCAAGACCTTCCTGACTGCTGATACAATTGAGGTGCCTGACGATTTTCGTCGGAACGCGCGTCGCTTTTTGTACTACCAATTATTCCGTACTTCACTACCCTTTGGACAATTTCTGGAAACTGGTATCCGCACCACACATGCACGCCTGAAATGGTTTGAGCCTCAAGATCTTTTAGAATCTCCAGCCATCCAGACCGTCGTAAAAGGCTTGTTTGAAAACGGAGACTTTTTACTCGACGAAAGCCCTGTGGCGCCCCAAAAATAACTCGCTAGATTTAGGCCAAACACATCACCCACCGGCACATCACCAATTCACCACTCTACTGACTTTCATGAAAAAACGAATTGCAGCCATTATCCCCACCAGTTTGCGTAACGGCTTGCGCCTGTCCATTTACCGGGCAGAGGTGCTGCTTCAACGCGCCAAATTCGCGGGTATTAAAACGCCTGCAGGTGGCTGGCCGATCTTGATGGCCAATTCATTCCCCAAAAGTGGCTCCCATTTGCTGGATCAGGTACTGATGGGTTTCTCCAGGGTTGCGCCTTTTTCATCGCACGTCGCACTACCTTTTTTCTCCTACGATGGAGAAACTGGTAAGAAACGCACCCCACAGGAAGCCCTGGCCTACATAAGCGCCCTGCACCCGCTGGATGTCACTGGCACGCATTTATTGGCCTGGCCTGAAGTGGTTGATGCCGTTTGCACACCCAGGTTCATCCCCTATATTATTTTCCGCGATCCGCGCGATATTGTCGTCTCGCACGTTTTCTACATCACCGAAATGGCCCCTGGCCATGCACATTACCAGTACTACACCGAGAACCTAAAGAACTTCGATGAGCGCCTGAAGATCAGCATACTTGGCCTGCCAGAAGGCACCATTGAATTCCCGGATATCGCCAGGCGCTTCGAGCTTTATCGCGGCTGGTTGGATCGACCGCAGGTGCTTGTGCTGCGTTTTGAAGATTTTATCCATAACCGCCATGAAACAATTGGACGAGTGGCAGATCATTTCTTGAAACGCGTAGACACCTTAACCGCCACACGTGACCAGATCATCGACGCACTGGAAAGCAACATCGATCCACAGCGTTCTCCGACCTTCCGCTCAGGGAAAACCGGCGAATGGAAGAAATATTTTAGAGATGAACATAAAAAATTATTCAAAGAAGTCGCCGGGGATTTGCTTGTGCAGTTGGGCTACGAAAAGGATAATAATTGGTAAAACCGCAGCCCGAGCGACTGCGACCGGGCCTAAACTCACCCAACCCAGGCGCCACCATACCTCATTTACTCAAGCCCTAACCCGAACCGGACAAGCCGCAATCGTCATCTGCACGTATAACCAAAGCTGGCACATTGGCCGCCTGCTGAAGGGGATTCGGCCACAGAATAAGAGCAGCTGATAGATGATAGCTGATAGAAAGGGCAAGGGTTACGAGCTGTTCTTCTATGAAAAAACTTAAAGAGCTTTACCAAACCAAAATTCGCATTAATAACCTGCCAGCCTGGGCCGGACCTGTCCTGCTGTTTGCTACCTGCTTCTTCGCCTTCGGTATCCTGCTTGCAAGACTGGGATATTTTCAAGACGACTGGCATCATGTTTATTATGCCTTCGCCGAAGGCTCTGGCGGATTGTCTCGCTTTCTTTTCACTGACAGCCGCCCACTAGCCTTCATCGTATATATACCGCTTTTCAAATTACTCGGATTCGCACCCGCCAACTGGCACTGGTCACTCATGATCCTGCGTTTCCTGACCGTATTGGCATTCTGGTTCTCGATACGCATGGTCTGGCCAAATCTGACAGGCATGGCAACCTGGCTGGCACTATTCTTCGCAGTTTACCCGGCATATCATCTCCAATCTTTATCGGTTGCCTACAGCCTGCACTGGTTTCTCTACCTCGTCTTCATGCTCTCTGTCACTCTCATGCTTTTGGGCGCTCTCAACCCAAGATACTTTGTGCTTTATACCAGCCTGGCTGTCATCCTGCAGGTCTTCCATCTGCTAATGATCGAATATTATGCTGGTCTGGAATTCATCCGGCTGATATTCCTGTGGTTCATCTTCCGCGAGCTGCCCTTTGCAGCTCGCTGGAAAAAAACGTTAAAACAATGGCTGCCATATTTGGGGGTTCTGGGATTATATGCGCTCTACCGGCTCTCATATAGCACGCTCTATGGCTACGACCGCTTTACCCCGGTCCTGCTGATCGACCTGCTGCGCTCTCCACTATCTGGAGGCATAGCCTTCTTGCAAATAATCTTGCAAGATACGATCTTTGTGATGATCTCGCCCTGGTATGCCGCCATCGATCCGGCCATCATCGACTTCAGTCGTGGCTCAACTTTCGTTATCATGGCAATCATGGCTGTTTTTGCTGTACTCGGCTATTTTGTCGTCTCGCGAATTGAGAAAAACAAAACTGAAACACCAGATATTCCCGCCCGGGAAATCGTCTTTACTGGCGTGCTGGCAGTTTTCGCATCCCTGCTGCCATCCTGGCTCGCAGGTCTGTATTTATTCTCGAAGAACCCGATGTGGAGTGGACGGCTGGCATTACCTGCTCTTTTGGGGGCAAGCATGATCCTGACAGGGCTGGTGTACTGGCTGATCGAAAAACCAACCTATCGCCACCTTGTTCTGAGCTTACTACTGGGCATCGCAGTCGGCTTCCAGGCTCAAACCGCGCGTGACTTTCAGACTTCTTGGGACAAACAATTACAATTTTATTGGCAGTTACACTGGCGCGCACCAGGCATACAGCCCAATACTCTGATCGCCTCAGATACCGAAATCTTGCCATACATGGGTTACTACCCAACTGCCTTTGCAATCAACGTCTTATATGGTCAACCATCCGGATCATTAAAGCAAACCCAGTCAACCCAGATCCAAACGCAAAGCAAACCCGCTTATTGGTTCAACGCCGGTTCTGAACACATCAACTGGATCACCTTCGGGCGAGGCCAGCCAGCTGAATTTTTCAAGTACAGTTCCACTTTTTCTGCCACTCAACAGCAGGTTGTTGCAATCACGTTTGAACCCCAACAGCAGCAATGCCTGTGGGTACTAAGACCATCCTATTCCGAAATTCGCTTCCTGACACCCGAAGCATACCAATGGATGGACATCTCCAGCCCGGACCGGATCCTGGCTACCGAAGCCGGGACCGCTCTGGGCGCTCCAAACGGAATTTCCGAAAAACAAACTTCGAGCGTGGTGTTTGGGAATGAACCTGAGCATACCTGGTGTTATTATTACGAGAAAGCTGATCTTGCCAGCCAACAAGCTGATTGGCAAAGCATCACCCAGCTCTGGAAAGAAGCAAAAAACAAGGGCTTCCGGCCGCGTACCAGTGTGGAATTATTCCCTTTCATTGAAGCTTTCGCCCGCACGGGTGCCTGGGAAACTGCCCAGGAACTTACCAATAGCGCAAATGTCTACCCGCCCAGGTCCCAGTCACTTTTATGCACCCTGTGGAAGAATATAGAAATCAGCACCCAGCCAGATGAGCGGCGTGACGTAATCATTGCGCAGCTCAAAAATAAACTTGGATGCCAGGAATAACAAATCCATGCCTGAAATCGTTGCCCTTGTCCCCATGCGCCACCACAGCCAGCGCGTCCCCGGTAAAAACTATCGCCCACTGGCAGGCAAACCGCTTTACCAATACATCATCGAAACCCTGCAGGCGGTTCCCGAAATCACCACCATCCTGGTCGATACTGATTCAGAACCGGTCATGGCAGGTTTACGCACCAGTTTTCCCCAGGTCAAAATCGTCGAACGACCACAGCATTTACGTGCGGATAACATCCCCATGAATGAAATCCTGAACCATGACACCGCCCAGATCGCCGCCGATTTTTACATCCAGACACACAGCACGAACCCTCTGCTCACAGCCAGCACCCTCAGAAATGGTATCCAGACCTTTCTGAGCCAGGTCCCAGTTTACGACTCGCTCTTCTCTGTGACTCGCCTGCAGACGCGCTTGTGGGACGGGCTGACCCGCGCCATCAACCACAACCCGGCCATTTTGCTGCAAACCCAGGATCTGCCGCCCGTTTTTGAGGAAAACTCCTGCTTCTACATGTTTACGCGCGCCACCCTGCTCACCCGCCGCAACCGCCTCGGTGAGCGTCCGATGATGTTCGAAATTCCACGCCATGAAGCGGTTGATATCGATGAAGAGTTCGACTTTCAGCTTGCAGACCTCATGATGCATGCCCGGCTCGATCCAGACAAAGGGAATAAGGCAGCCAATTTATGAACCAGAATCTGAAAAATAAACAGAAAATTGAAGCCTGGCTGGCTGGCGCCCTGATCGTACTCTCCGCAGCACTCACATACGGAATACTGATCCCCAGGCTGGGTTTTTATCGCGATGATTGGTACATGCTTTGGTCAGGGCAGTCACAGGCTGGTTTATCGGCCATCATTCGCCTGTTCCAGACCGACCGGCCTCTGATTGGCTGGACCTATGCGCTGATCTTCAAATTCATCGGCACAAGTGTCCTGGCCTGGCAGTTTTTAGCCCTGCTGCTGAAGATTTCCAGCGGCCTGGTGGTGCTCTGGCTATTAAGGCTGGTCTGGCCAGAAAAACGCATCGAAACCACATGCGCGGCACTGCTTTTTGTGCTTTACCCTGGTTTTTACCAACAACCGGTTGCCGCCACCTTCAGTATCGACTTATTGGGGCTGAACGCAGTTTTCATTTCAATTGCCCTAACGATTTTTACCCTAAAGACTTCCAACCGCATCCTGCAAATTATCGCCACCCTGATCGCCATGCTGCTTGGGCTGCTCAACCTGGGCTTATACGAAGCCACCATCGGGTTGGAAGTGGTACGCTGGGCCCTGGTCTGGGTGGTACTGCGTCAGAAGCAAACTACACCCCCGGCTAAAACCGACGAAATACCAGTGCCAAAGACCGGGCCTTTCCGCCGTTATTGGTCATCCACCGCGCTCCACCTGACCCCATACCTGCTGATGCTGGCAGGTTTCCTGGTTTGGCGCTTGTTCATTTTCAAGAGTGTCCGGCGCGCCACCAGTATTGATGTTCTTCTGACCGATTATGCCAGCAACCCGTTCTACTCCTTCGTGCAAATCCTGTTTGGCTATATAAAAGACCTGTTCGAAACCGTGGTTCTGGCCTGGTTCGTTCCCTTTTACCAGTTTACAGCCGAAGGACGTTTCAACATCTTCATCTCTGCCTTCGGGATTGGACTACTCGTCCTGCTTCTGGCTGGAGCTTATCTATTCTGGTTTCAACGCAACATCCACACATCCGACGAAGCCTCGCCAGAAAAACCATCTTCCGCTGATCAGGATTTTCTCTGGATCGGACTGATCGGGGTCATCGTCCCTTCTGCTGTGATCGTACTGCTCGGGCGCAACGTGATCTTCGCCATTCAATGGGATCGCTACACCACCCAATCCATGCTCGGAGTGGCCATCCTGATCAGCAGCCTGGCCTTTAAATTCCTGCGCGGCCAGGCGCGCTGGAACATATTGGGCGCCTTGATCATCCTGGCTGTCATGACTCAATATCACTCCGCTGCTGCGTATGGCAAGTTATGGGATTACGAACGCGGCATTGTTTGGCAATTATCCTGGCGTGCCCCCGGCCTTCAGCCCGGCACAACCGTGATCGTCTCTTTACCTGAAGGTTTCCGCCTGGCAGAAGAATATGAGATCTGGGGCCCAATCAACATGGCCTATTACCCCGGTCAAAATATGCAGATCAGCGGGCAGGTACCCACCAGTGATATGATCCTTGATCTGCAAGCCGGCACACTGGAAAAGCGCAATATGCGCAATGTCAATGTTGTGCGCGATTACAGTAAACCCCTCATCATCTCGCTGCCATCCGGAAGCTCCTGCTTCCACATCCTGGATGGAAAGCGCCTGGCCCTGCCGTTTTTTGAAGATGGGCGCATCAAGGAAATTGCAAGCTACTCAAATATTAGCCTGATAGACCTGACGGCAAAACCCATTACGCCTTCACCCTCAATTTTTGGCCCGGAACCAGCACGCACATGGTGCTATTATTATCAAAAAATTGAACTGGCTCTGCAGTCCGGAAATTCCGAAGAAGCGGCCCGCCTGGCTGATGAAGCCAATCAAAAGAACATAAATCCTTCCGATACCACAGAATGGATCCCCGTGATCGAAGCCTACGCCAGCACCAACCAGGCTCACAAAGCAACAGTCACAATTAAAAAACTGGATAAAAATGTGCGCAAATATATTTGCTTGCAGCTGGCCACACCCACACCACCAACCGCCGCACCCGCAGTAAACGACCCTGCGCCAGCTCCTGATCAAGTCCGAGCCAGGCTGATCAATACGACTCTTTGCGGTAAAAATTGAGCAATTCAGCCGAAAACCTGATAAACCCGATGCCAACCATTCTTTTCTCTGCCCCCTATATGCTGCCCTTTGTGGAGCGCTTTCGCCCGATTTTTGATCAGCACAACATCCAGCTGATCCTTCCGGATGTACACGAACGTCTCGAAGAATCCGAGATCATTCGGTACGCCGGTCAATTTGACGGAACCATTTGTGGAGATGACCGCTACACCGCTCGCGCGCTCGAAGCCTGCGCTCCGCGGCTAAAAATCATCTCCAAATGGGGCACTGGCGTGGATTCGATCGACGCTGAAGCCTGTGCCCGTCTGGGTATCAAAATTGGCCGCACCCCGAATGCATTCACCATGCCAGTTGCAGATACCGTCATGGGGTATGTGCTCGCCTTTTCACGCCGCCTGCCCTGGATGGATCGGGCCATGAGAATGGGAACCTGGGAAAAAATCCCTGGCAAAGCCCTGCATGAGCAAACCATCGGGATCATTGGCGTCGGTACAATCGGCAAAACCCTCACCCGCCGCGCGCGCGCCTTTGGGATGAAGGTCATCGGCACCGATATCATCGAGATTGACCATGTTTTTGTGGCAGAAACCGGCATACACATGTCTAATCTTGAGTACCTGCTATCCAATTCCGACTATATTTCGGTTAACTGCGACCTCAACCCCAGCTCGCTGCACCTGATCAACACCCAAAGCCTGGCGCACGTCAAACCAGGCGCAATTCTGATCAACTCGGCACGCGGACCAATCGTCAATGAAGCTGACTTGATCAACCAGGCGCAATTCTGATCAACTCGGCACGCGGACCAATCGTCAATGAAGCTGACTTGATCAGCGCACTGCAATCAAACCAATTGGGTGGGGCCGCGCTGGACGTTTTTGAAGTCGAACCACTGCCATTCGACAGCCCGCTTCTGCAAATGGATAATGTCATGCTTGCCCCGCATAACGCCAATTCCAGCCCGGCTGCCTGGGAAAGGGTACACTGGAATACTATAAAAAATCTACTGGACGGGCTGAACATAGAATAATCCCGGTCTCTTAATGGGATGGAATTCAATCCGGATCCGCTTTCTTAACGTGGAGATGCTGATGCAACCATCAAACAAGACTGTTCTTATCACCGGCGCTGGCGGAGGCATCGGCCGCGCCACAGTTGCGCTCTTTGCCGAAAAAGGCTGGCGCG
>JAPLGT010000052.1:0-9988 GCA_026390035.1 Chloroflexota bacterium | reverse complement strand
TCATCGAACTGGATGGCAGCCAACATCTTGAGCAGAAAGAATATGATACTGAGCGCACAAAATACCTCGAAGCGCAGGGCTACAAAGTCATCCGCTTTTGGAATAACGAGGTCTTGAACAATCTGGCTGGCGTTATACTTGCGATCATCTACGCGTTGGAAGAAAACACTAAACCAGCCCCATCCGCCCTGCGGGCACCTTCCCCAAATGCGACTGGGAAACGTCGAATTTGGGGAAGGAAGCAGCGTGGAGTATTGATGAAAATAAAAATTCTTCATCCTGCGGTCTGGTCTTGTCCCTCCCCTGATTTCGTCCCGCGTCCTTTGCGGGGCGCAATCGGGGGAGGTTAGGAGGGGGCCTGCCATTGAACTGCGCCTTGAACTCACTCCCGCTGAACAGAAACTCTGGGCCTATCTGCGCGGCGACAAACTCAACGGCCTCAACTTTCGCAGACAGCACACCATTGGCCCCTACATCACGGATTTTTGTTCAAGCAAAGCCAGGCTGTTCATCGAACTGGATGGCAGCCAACATCTTGAGCAGGCAGATTATGATACAGAGCACACAAAATACCTGGAAGCGCAGGGCTACAAAGTCATCCGCTTTTGGAATAACGAGGTCTTGAACAATCTGGCTGGCGTTATACTTGCGATCATCTACGCGTTGGAAGAAAACACTTAACCCGCCCCATCCGCCCTGCGGGCACCGTCCCCAAATGCGACTGGGGGTAATTTCTGGTGGATAAATAGACTCGATATATTTGATTTTTGCTGTGCTATACTTTAATCAAAAGTAAAGGAGAAGTATATGCCAGTCATAGCCCGATTTTATGGCATCATCATCAAGATGTATTTTAGCCAAAGTGAACATGGCGTTCCCCATTTTCATGCTGTGGATGGCGAGTTTAACGGCGCTTTTGCCATCGAAACACTTGAGATGTTGAAGGGGATTTACCGTCAAGGTCACAAAAGTTAGTGTAAGAATGGGGAGCGCAGTATCAAGTTGAATTATTGCGTATGTGGCAGAATAATGAGTTCAAACAACTGCCCGGATTGGAGTAAAAAATGAACGTCCCTAAAATTTTATCAGTTCAAGCACTTGAAAATAAAAAACTGTTGGCCAAATTTGTGGATGGTGTAGAAAAAGTTTATGACTGTACGCACCTGCTTGGATTAGAAATGTTCCAGGTTCTAAAAAGTGACGCTTATTTTAAGTCCGTAAAGGTTGATTTAGGCGGATATGGTATTTCATGGAATGATGACGCAGATTTAAGTGAGTATGACCTCTGGGAAAATGGCGTCAACGTTGTCATGGTATCAGAATAGGTAATTTGCAACATTAAAGCAAGCTAACACCGTGTCACCTTGACACGGATAGTGTCCGGGGATGGGTTATACGAGAAAATTTAAGCAGTGTCGGCTGAACCAAATGGCATAGGTGTCAGGCGACTTGCACAATCCGATTTAGGCCTCCCCGTATTTCCATTGATGGAAATATCGACCCGCCCCCCTCTTGTAATACCCAGAATCAACCACCAAACCTCCTGAATATCGGAGGTTTGGTGGTTAAACAATGGAAATGGAGAAAAAACTATTCCGCTTCGACCTTGACCAACACAGCACGTACCAACCTACGAAACATGTAGTTGTCCGTCAGGAAGTTATATCCCTGGCAGGTGATCAGCGTCAGGTAGGAATGACCTTCCAGATGGCCCAATGCGTAAATCGTGGAACTTGGCAATACCATCCTTGTTTCGCGTACTTCAAAGGTGTATTTTTCGCCGTATTGATGCACCACAATCCTGTCACCATAAGCCAGATTCCGGATATTTGCAAACGGTCCTGGCAAGCCATTGGCATCGGTGACATGTGCTGTGATGACCGAGTTGCCCAGCCAGGTGGGGTAGGCAGTACCGTTCAACCAACCGGCATCATTTCCTAGCCATGTGGTATCCCAATTGTTGTTGATTTCAGGCACACCGACGATATTGACATGCATTTTTTGAGAGGGAATTACCAGCCACAGCCCGCTCATTTTGGCATAGGCGGCGCTTTCTGGCTGCTGCGGCAGTGAAGAAATGCGATTGGGGGCAAAGCCAGTTTTTGGGAGCTTTTTTGAGTGCGGTTCAGAAGCAGCCGATGCCACGCTGAAATTAATAGACATGTTTTTGCCGCCATTGATCGGATTACCGGCCAGATTATGGATAGACGCAGCGCCGCAGACATACAGACGGTATTGCCCATCGTCAAGAAACGGATCAAATGAGTCTTTTATAAGTGTGGCAATATAAGTGGATGACAAATAGAACTTGACATAAATTGGGATGTTTTCATCATCACCATCAGGAACATGGGATGGATCGCAAATAGCAGCGGATATGTCTGTTGTATTAAAAATACCATCCTTTCCCGGGCGTATCAGCATGAAGTTTCTTGGTTCCATGACTGAATAGATGCTGCTGTCACTCAAAACATTTTCGCCGAATTGAAAAGATAGAATAGATGGATTGTGATCAAAAACATAACCTTCAGAAAGGAAGGTAGCATCTTTATTGTTGGTACCTCTCACAACCGTTGCCACTTGTCCATTGATATCCCGCAAACGTAGGTAGATTGGCTTGTTTGCGCTATCAGCGCCAACATTCCAGGTTGTGGATATTGTTGTGTCTGGATTTGCTGGGATCCAATCGCCCCAGGTGGTATTGTCATTACTGAGCGAACCAGCATCGATCGCCGCTCCGGTTGAGTTACCTTTGAATTTTATACTGATAGTTGTGTTGTTACTCCATACGGATGGCAAAGTTAATGTTCCGGTGAAGGTGTTTTCGGGTACAAGGGTTGCAAGTTCGGCATCGGAAATAGAGAAATTATTTTCCCCTCCTGTTACCAATATATTCCCATTTTTCAATAAAGTGGCAGCATGATTTTTTCGTCTACTATTCATATTGTCTGTAGCGATCCAAATTCCAGAAGACGGATCATATAATTCTGTGCTTGCAAGAGCATTAGGGTTTTCCATGCCTCCTACAACCAGCACTTTACCCTTATATAACAATGTAGCTGTATGAAGGTAACGGTATGTTCCCACCATGGATCCAGTAAAAGACCAATTACCAGTGAAAGGATCGTATAGCTCTGCGCTGGAAGTGCCGCTGCCTCCTGTAGACCAACCTGCTGCCACTAAGACTCTTCCATCATTTAGAAGCGTGGCGGTGTGTTGAAGCCTGGGAATATTCATACTAGCAATCGTAGTCCAGGTGTTTGTCGATGGATCGAATAATTCAGCACGGCTGAGGAATGATATTAATTGTCCCCCAGCAATGAGTACTTTGCCATTATTCAGTAGTGTGGCTGTGTGATTTTTACTAGGAAAATTCATACTTCCAGTCACTGTCCATGTCTGGGTTGATGGATCATATAGTTCAGCACTCGCAAGGGCTGGGCCATCCCATTTCGCTCCACCAACCACCAAAACTTTGCCGTTATTCAATAAAGTGGCAGTGTGACTGTAGCGACTTATATTCATATTGCCGGTAACGCTCCAAACACCAGTGGTTGGGTTATATAGCTCGGCGCTCGAAAGTTCAGGTAAATTACCAGCTTCTCCTCCTGTTACCAATACTTTACCATCATTCAACAATGTAGCTGTATGATAAGCGCGATCAAAATGTAAGCTTCCAGTAGTACTCCATAAGCCGGTATTTGAATCATACAATTCAGAAGAATTGTATCCTCCCCCTGCTACTAAGAGTTTCCCATTTGTTAATAAAGTTGCTGTGTGGTGTTGGCGTGCATCGTTCATACTGTCTGTTGGAGAAAATGTAATTTGCTCAAGCACGGATGCTGACCCGGCATAAGTATTTATTTCTGATTCCGAAGGTTGCTCAATAGCAGGTTTTAGCGCAAATCCGACGGGTAGAATGGCCGATAATTTTGAGGGAGAGAATGCCATGCCGTTACTACCCGGCGCAGCGGATACCTGTCCAGTGCATAAAGTCACCAACAGGAAAAGATAAACTACGACTTTGATTGTTCGCTTGAAAAACATACACCCTCCATTGCTCAAATTACCCCGCCAGGAGAAGGTTGGCTAAAGCCTATTCCCCAATATAATACTTGATGTAACAAAAATTATACCCGCAAATTGATATTTATCTTCGGCATTACACCAGAACCGAACTCGTCATTGTCCGGGTTCGTTTTTTTTGTTATTGAGAGATGATTGCGGCTCTGGGGGATTAGCGAATGGGGATGAAATATACAAAAGACAACCATAACCGCACAATCCCAAAAAACGTCAAATATTATCAGATGACTAATAGGTAGGATGTGGGCTCCCCGAAACGACGGAGGCCGCGACGATCACGGCAATAGGTGCTACGAGAAACCCCTTTGAAAGCCACCAGATACACATCCTGGCATTTTCCGAAACCTTGCACCACACCCACAGTACCCCCGGATAGCTTGTATTTCCTAAAAAAGCAGTATACTCAATCTATTATCATTGGAATCCGACCCAAGCAATCCAAGTGAGAGGCATTTTTTATGGATGACGCAGACGGCACGCTCGGCAAGCGGTATCTCGAAGGTAATTCCATCTCCCCGAACGAGCTGCACATCCAATACGGGATTCCGCGTGAAGAAATCGCATCCTTCCGCAACCTGATCTATATTTACCCCAACCGCGAAGTCATCATCAAGGAAGGCGATCAGGAAAAAGCCCTCTACCTGCTGCGCCTGGGAACTGTGGAAGTTTTCAAAGGCGGCGGCGCCTCGCGCGAATCGATCGGCACCATCGAGGCTGTCAATTTCTTCGGCGAAATGAGCATGATCAACGACGAACCCCGCAGCGCCACCGTCATCTCCCAGGCAAACAACGTCGTCGTTTATAGAATCCCCAACCCAAACATACAAACCATTCTGACCAACCCCAAATGGGCCGAACTGCTGATCTCGCGTTTATGCAAGAACCTGGCCCGCAGTCTCAACCAGCAGATGATCGTAAACGAACTGGTTATGGATCTGCGCAGCGACCTGGAACGCTCGCACAAAGAACTGCAAACCCAGCGCCTGCTATCCGCCCAGACCGCACACAATACGCGCCTGGCCTTCAATGGGATCATCCACTTCCAGGAAATTGTTCAAAAAATGGCAGTCGTCGGCAGCAAAGGCTGGGCCTACCTGAACACGCTCACCCAGGTCACCCGTACCCTGGGCACCCATTACATCGCCGACCTGGATAATTCAGATAAACAAATCGAAATAAGCGTGATCCGCAACTGCCTGTCGACCCTGCCGCAAGATGAGCAGAGCAATATCATCCAGGAACTCAATAAATTAATCTGACATTTTTCAGATCTACCCGGTTACAATTCATTAACGCCCATATCCTTCCATCAATGGCAGGATATTTTAATAAATTTTGGTCGCACGCCAATCTCCAGCGCTTGACCACCCAATTTACGTTTGAGCATTCATGGATAAACTCTTGAACACAAAAGACGAACCCGCATTACGCCGCACCCGGCTGGTCAATTTTGCTGCCCTGAGCGCCTGGCTGGTTACCAGCACCCTCATGGCAGCCACCGCCCTGATCCGCTTCGGGCAGGATTTCCGCGTCTATTATGCAGCCGCACGCCTGCTGCTCAAAGGCGGCAACCCGTTTGATTACAACCAGCTCTTTCCCGTCATCCTGCAAATCTCTGGCAAGGCAGGTAATGCGCCCTATTACAACCCACCCTGGCTGGCCTGGTTTCTAACGCCCCTGGCCCTGCTGCCCTACCAACCTGCGCGCGCGGTCTGGATCCTGCTTAATCTGGTGATCTGGTGCCTGGGGTTGTGGCAGTTATCCAGACTTTTGGATTGGCCCCCGGCTGGCTGGCAGCGCTGGTCTATTTTTCTGTATGCCACCTTTCTGTTCGCCTGGGTTACCTGGCGCTACGAGCAAATGGGCATTATTTTATTCGCCCTGCTGGTGGCGGCCCTGGCCTCATTACGCAAATCAGACTGGGCCTGGGCCGGGGTCTGGCTGGCCCTGCTGTTGATCAAACCAAACCTTACCTTCATACCGGTCGCCGCCGCCAGCTTGTGGCTTCTGCGCCGCGGGCGCTGGCAGCCCATCCTGAGCATGAGCCTGGTGCTGACGGGTTTGCTGCTGGCCTCCACGGCTGCCACTCCCGATTGGTACCGGCCTTTGCTGCAGCCTGGCGTGGGCAGCGGCCTGGTCAATATTCTGGATGGCCCCAACCACGAGGTGGCAATCCGCATCAACACCACCCTGGCAGACTGGCTGAACATGCTCAGCCTGAATAGCACCATCATCCCCATCATCCGCTGGAGCGCCACCCTGGCAGCCGGTGCCATCTTGCTGTGGGTCATCTTCCGCTCAAACTCGCTGATCATGGTCATGATCTGCGCCTTGCTGGCCAACTTTGCAGTCACACCCTATGCGCTCCAATACGACTATCCACTTCTGACCCTGCCACTCTTCTGGGCCACAGCGCGCATTCCCAGCACAGCTCGCGCCCGCTGGGGCGGCCTGGCCATCAGCGTATTTATCGCCAGTGTCTTAATCTGGGAACGCCCCATCTCGGATGGCTATTGGATCCTGCTCGGATTAATAGCCCTGACAGCCTGGAACTGGCGCTTTGCAACATCAAAAAACACCCCGATCAGCTTGTTCTAAAGAACGACGTTATTTACTCACGAGACCTTCGTTTTGGCCCTTACCCAGCCTGGTTCTGCTGCTCGGGCGATTCAAAGTCGATGTTTTTTGCCCCGCCAATGGAGTTTTGCGCCAGGAACAGGCACCCCGTGAGTAAATACGAACGGCTTTTAGCGAATATCTGATCGCTGGTCGGCGATCGGTAAGATCGTCGCTGGTTCGACCACAGACGCATAAAACCCCTTGGAGCATGGCAATAGCATGAAAATCTTTCTAACTGGCGGCACAGGTTTTATCGGCCTGCCCCTCACCCGCAACCTGCTGGCTCGCGGCTGGCAGGTCACGGTACTGGTGCGCAACCCCAACACAGCCCAGGCTCGCATTCTGACCGGGCTGGGCGCGCAATGTTTGGCAGGTGATATCACCGAACGCGAATCCATGCGCGCCGGCATGACCGGCGCCGACCTGTTGATCCACAATGCCGGCCATTATGAGCTGGGACTCGATTCTGCCGGTAAAAAAAGCATGCAGGCCGTCAACGTGCTGGGCACCGAGAACGTGCTCGGGCTGGCGCTTGAGCTGGGTATAGCGCGGACGCTTTACATCTCCACCGTCCAGGCCTTCGGCGAATCAGGCCCGCAGCCGCGTGACGAAAGCTACCAGCGCAACAGTCCCTGCCACACAACCTACGAACGCACCAAGACCGAGGCCCACGCCATCGCCTGTGAATATCAGCGGCGCGGCCTGCCGCTGATCATCGCCTGTCCCAACGGAGCGATCGGTCCCAATGATTATTCCAGTTGGGGCTATTATTTACGCATGTACATCAACCAGATCATGCCACCTATCTCACCATGTCCAGATACGATCTTCTCGCTGGTGGAAGTCAACGATCTTGCCCGCGGTCTTTTCCTGGCGGCGGAAAAAGGACGCCCCGGCGAAACCTATTTATTTTGCGGCCAACCCAAAAGCCTGCGAGAACATCTCGCCTGCTGGGGAAAATACCCGGGCGCCTACAAAATTCAGATCTGGCTGCCCACCCAGCTTGCAAAGTACTTATTCTGGCCTATGGAACCCCTGCTGCGCGCCTTCGGTCTGCCAGCCTTCATGTCACGCGAGATGGTCAGCACCCTGGCCATCAATTTTAACTACTCCAGCCAGAAAGCTTGCCAGGAGCTCGGCTGGACCTACCTGGATGCTGAAGCGATGTGGGCCAGCGCCATGGCTGGTGAAATGCAAAACCTGCAGGACCAGCCCCAAGCCGCGCTCATCTCGCGCCTCAAACCCCGCTAACCCGAGGAAGAACAAACCACTGCACACAAGGTCTGAAGAAAACAGCCCGCGTCAACGCCTGTTCTTATCAGAGAGATACTATCACTTCAGCTAATATAATAGTGATATTGTTCACAATGTGTCGATTTCGTACAATAAAGATGTACAATAGATATAGACCAATCATTTTAGCGTTCAAATTTGAATTGATTGGCAACTGTTTTTCGCATCGACTGGGCTTTAACAACCCGGTTTATTGGGCAGGGGCGTGGCAATCCAATGCGGTTTGATCGTCTGCTGCGGGCTACCGTTGAAGCGTAGTATGGCAACCCACAAGACACTCTTTACAGACACCACAACTTAAAAGGCCGTATTTTTGGCCACTCGCAGTCAATCACACGCAGCAGAAAATCCCGCAGTGGGTTTGTTTTACTGGCTGGGGCTGCTTACGTTAACACCTGAAAGCAATACGCTTGAGCAGGCCTCATTCATCGCGCCCATCTAACCAGTTTTCGAAGGAGTAAAAGATCATGACCATTCAACGACACTACACACCCAAGAATATTCTAAAAGTCAGCACAGGTGTCATTCTCCTGGGCATCAGCTCATTCATGGCGCTGGGGCCCACCGGGCTCAGATCTGACAGCGGATTGGGCTATATCGTGGTAGTCGGCCTACTGACAATCGGCGCCTTGCTCGTGGTTAACGGTCTTTTCGACACACCTTAACCAGGCAAGGCCTCGTGCGACACACCAGGTCAACTCAGCGTTTTGAGGAGTACAGCAAAGCATGACCCCCGGGGTTCCGCTGGTCTTGTTTTGCTGCCTGCGCTGCACGATAAGCAGTGAACAAACCTTGCCATAACCGGCTCGATGTTTTGGATGACCAGGCGCAACCCTGTTCTATAACTTGCTGCGCTGCACGCCAGATTCATTCGGCCAAACAGACGGATTTATTTTTCAGATTATCCCAGCCCCTGACCATCCGGAATTATTCCAACAGCAAGCAAAAAATAAACAGCTCTGCAAGAGAGCTGTTTATTTTTTTATTTGATGATCCATCAACCCAAATCTGCTTTATTGGACAGGTCTGAGCAACTTTCGCCCCCCCAAATTGATTTGGCCTTGGCCAAGAATTATTTAAGGTGATACAGGTTGACTTCGCGGCCTTCTTTAGCGCAATACACGGAAAGCTCTTTGGTGCGGGTCATGTTCCAAATACCGCGCTCGAAACCACAGGGGGTCAGAAGGTAGTATTTGTAGATGCCAGCAGGAACTGTATCGCTGCTGCCTTCGGGCTTGAAGACGAAGAAACGCGGGTTGCCGATTGTATCGGTCAGGGTCAAGGTAATGGAGCCGCCGCTCTGGTTGTGAACATTGATGGCGACAACAGGGACGGGTTTTTTCGCAAAGGCACTGCTCATTGGCAGCATTGCGATCAACAGAGCCAGAACGGTGAGAAGTAATACGGCCTTAATTTTCATGATTAATCTCCTAACGAAACTGAATAGATTGAATTGGTTGAGCTGAAGCCAACTCAGTTTTGGGTGGGTTGATGCATACGAATGTCGCGGATCTGGTTGTTTTTTCATTCTCACGATATACCCTGCATCTATAAAAATTATATCAAAATGCGGAAAAATAGAATTAGCATGGCGTTTATCTTTGCCTAAACGTTCGTTTATCTTTTTGTAAACTAAGGTTTAAGATTGACGGTATTTATGCCCCTGCCAGCTTGAATATTCCCCTGGTTAAAGCTCCAGCAGCCTGGATTTTCGCGACCAAATCCCTAAGCAACCACCACCATCACCACCCCACAGATCAGACCAGGCAGTGCCTGGCACATCGCCCTCAAAGAAAGACCAGCTGCGCATCCATAAAAGAAGACCAGCGCTCATCCAGTTGTCGCAGTAGCGCATTTGCTTTCAACCAAACTGGGGTTGCCTGCTCTCGAATCAAAAACAGCCCGTACTAGGGGCTGTTCTTGATTCTGTAATATATCCTGTCGATCAGGGTCAGCATTCAGCCAGACCCAAATGACGGTTATAAGCCCC
>JAPLGT010000143.1:0-14045 GCA_026390035.1 Chloroflexota bacterium | reverse complement strand
TACAGTCGGCAGCGCGTTTAAGTCACCGGCTATTACTCAGATCCAACTCCTATCAGTCAGCTTTAAGGAAGAAAAGGGCGTCACCTTTAAGTTCTTGGTTGTCGGCGACATCCGCAGAAATGACCTGAAGGGGAATGTGTTAGTCGGCAGCAAAAGCCTTAAGCTTTACTGCAATTACAGCAACGATTTATCACCGGCTGTGGTCACTTGTACATCTGCAAAAGGCACAGTCAAGCTGGCGGGGAGATATGGCGTTGTCTATATCGCCAGACACACCTTCGGTTTCACCGTCCCAGCGCGTTTACCAGGCTGATAAAACAGGGCATTGATAAAAAGTAATTAATATTTATGGGGCGACCGGTTGGTCGCCCCATATTTTTTTTGTTATACGCTCGGTTCGGGAGCTGTTTCTGTTTCAGGGGCTTCAGAACGAGTCATTACGATATCGCCATCTGCATTAAGATCTACCTGGATGTGATCACCATCCACAAAACCGCCCGAAAGCAGGTTATCAGAAAGCAGGTCTTCCACCTTAAGTTGAATAACACGACGCAGAGGACGCGCACCCATATCCGGATCATAGCCCTGGTTGCCCAGCATAGTCAGGGCTTCTGGAGATGCAGTCAGGGTGATCATGTGATCCTTGAGGCGCTCCGAAACCTTGGCAAGTTCCAGGCTTACAATTTTCTGAATGTTTTCCTTGGACAAAGAACGGAAAACAATCACGCTGTCCACACGATTAATAAATTCAGGTCGGAAGGCCCGTTTTAGCGTTTCCGTCAACTTTTTGCGCATATCATCGTAAGACAGGTGCTCTTCGGTGACTTCGTCACGCTTGAGAGCAAAACCAAGTGAAGCCTGTTTTTTGATCATATCCGCACCGACATTGGATGTCATCACAATGATGGCGTTACGGAAATCAACCTTGCGGCCACGCGCATCAGAAAGATGACCTTCTTCCATGATCTGGAGAAGCATGTTGTGGACTTCAGGGTGAGCCTTCTCGATCTCATCAAATACGACGATCGAATATGGCCGCCGGCGCAAGGCTTCGGTCAATTGACCTGCATCTTCGTAACCAACATAGCCTGGAGGGGCTCCAACCAAACGCGCAGCAGTATGTCGCTCCATAAATTCAGACATATCCAGCTGCACAGCAGCATCTTCACTGCCAAACATGAACTTGGCCAACGTTTTTGTCAACTCGGTCTTACCCACACCAGTCGGTCCGAGGAAAATAAATGTACCGATGGGGCGGCGCGGATCTTTAAGACCGGCGCGCGCGCGCCGGACGGCGCGTGAAATCGACTCGATAGCTTCATCCTGTCCGATAATCGACAGCTTGAGTTCATCTTCCATGTGCAGCAGGCGTTCTGATTCTTCCTGGGCAATCTGCATCAACGGAACACCCGTCCACATCGAAACAACCTCTGCAATATCTTCAGCAGTTACAACCGGGCTGTTGGCTCGATCCCAAATGGTACGCATTCGCTCCAGCTGGTTCTCAATACCCAATTCTTGCTCTTGCCAGGAACGTACTTCTTCAACATTACCTTCTTCTTGGGCTAGTGATCGATTTTGGCGTACTTCGCGCAGCCGTGTGAACAGATCTTTGGCCTGCTTCGCCGCGGGGGATTTATACATGCGAACGCGTGAGGAAGATTCATCGATCAGATCGATAGCCTTATCTGGCAGGAATCGTTCAGTGACATAGCGAGCAGAAAGATGAGTAGCCGCCTCAAGCGCCTCGTCAGAGATCACCAATTTATGGTGTTCTTCATAAGCAGGGCGAATACCCTTCAAAATCTGAATTGTCTCATCTTCAGAAGGCTCATCTACCTGCACAGGTTGGAAACGCCGTTCAAGCGCTGCATCTGACTCAATATGTTTACGGTACTCATCCAGGGTGGTCGCCCCGATCACCTGCAATTCGCCACGCGAAAGGGCAGGCTTTAATATATTGGCCGCATCTACAGATGAACCCGCGGCACCGGCACCAACCAGCATATGAACTTCGTCAATAAACAGAATGGATCCTGATTGCTTCAGCTCATCAATGACACGCTTGAGACGTTCCTCAAACTGGCCTCGATACATCGTTCCGGCTACAAGCGAGCCAACATCCAACTGCAGCACGCGTTTATTCATAAGAGGCGCTGGCACATCACCTTCGGTAATGCGCTGTGCCAGTCCTTCCACAATCGCAGTCTTCCCCACACCTGGCTCACCAATCAGCGCTGGATTATTTTTGGTGCGGCGAGCCAAAATTTGGATCACACGTTCAATTTCCATCTGGCGTCCAATAACCGGGTCAAGTTTGCCCTGTTCGGCTTTGGCTGTCAAATCGGTGGCCAGTTGGTCAACCATGGGCGTCTTTCCGCCCTTCTCACCCTTCGGCGTTTCGCCACCTTTAGCTGCGCCAACCGGCGTAGCCGGAGGATTGCCAGTGGAAGATTCCTGCAAAACGCGTCGAGTCTGGCGTCGAATTTCATCCGGCGTCACACCCAGGCGCCGCAACGCTTCCACGGCTGTGCCATCGGTGCGAACCAATGCCAATAAAAGATGCTCTGTACCAATATAATGATGGCCCAAACGACGAGCTTCATCAACAGCAAATTCCAATACCTGTTGTGTATCATTTGAAAGTTCAAGTTTTCCACCTGGGGGATTCTTGCCTTCCCCGGTGAGGCGTAAAATCATTTCACGTACCCGCTCGAGTTCCATTCCCATTTCACGGAGAACACGCCCGGCCACGCCGCCATCTTCCTCAATCAAACCAATCAACAAATGCTCAGTCCCAATTGAACTTTGGTGGACGCGTTCAGCTTCCTGATGCGCCAAGCTCAGTACCTTTCGTGCCCGCTGTGTAAAGCGTTCCATGCCAGCCATAAAATTCTCCTTAGCCAGGGCGAAAAATCCCAGCAGTCCATTCAGACCAGAACGGTCGATTTTGATTTTACCAAAAAAGCGCCATACTTCGGTGTATGAAAATGATTAGAGTTTGACGACATTTTCTAACCACTGGATAAACAATTGTACTAAAGAAAAGGCACCCATCACTTGGCAATCAATTGCCGCAATTCCTGCTCGAGATCAACCCGAACCCGGATGGCAATAGGGGCCCTGAGTTGGCGTTGAAGTACAGCCTCGCTCTTGTTTTTCTCATAATAACCGCGAAACAACTCAAGCAGCGGAACACTTTCATCCAGAATTGGGATTATTCTAACAGCAGCTCCAACTTGGATAATTCCAATCTGAATTACTCGACAGTATAACCCAGGTCGCTCAGCCTGGCGATAAAGTTTTACAAATTTCGGATCTCCCATACGAGCAGCCAGGGTCGCACATGGAATTCGGGGAGAGCTTACCTCCAACACGACATCTCCAATCTGCAGACGATCGCCAATTGAGAATTTTGCGCTTTCCAATCCGCTAATGGTCAAATTTTCTCCAAATGTGCCAGGGACAATAATACGCCCTAACTCCTTTGACCACCAATCATAATCGAGACCACCATAAATATAGACCGCCTGGTCTGGACCGCCGTGATGTTTGGTTGAAAAGATAAAATCATTTTCCAAGCCAGAGGCTGTCACCTTGATCGGCTCGCCAGTGGGTATTTTATAGATTCCGGTAGTCTCAAGCCTGCTTCCGTTCTGAAGCTCTGCCTTCTGTCCGACATTTACACTGATAAGCTGCATAGGTTTACCCATCATTGGCTCCATCAAAGAAACACAACGCCTGTCGGATCTCGCCCAGGTGATAAGCGGTATGCACAACAATAGCCATGGCACCACCGATCGAATCCTCGGTCCAGCCAACGTTTGAATGAACCCAATTATCCAAGCGCCCATAAACCAGGTGCAAGCTTTCCCGGATGGCATCCCATTCTGATTGAGAAACTTTTCCCACTGACCGCCAGGTCTCTCCCCAATCAGCAGGCGTAGTATCGCTGAAAACAATATTTCGTTCAAGCACTTCCATGTAAAAAACGATATGCGCCACCTGCGCGCCTAATGAAGCGCACTTGCCTCCCACCGGGATGGAAGCCTGCTCAGCAGTGATCTTTTCAAGCGTCTCAAAAAGGGAAGTATGTGCATCCAGATAAATCCCGTGATGATTCTCGAAAGTCTCATCCAAAATACTGAATAACGGATTTAAGAAATGTGTCTGTTCAATATGGCTGTCCATAAATATAATTTACCCTGCGCTTTCAAATGCTGCTTTGAGCCAACCAGACAAGACACTATCCACTTGCCCAACATCTGAGAGGCGAACTATAAAATTACACATACTGCCATCAGGTTGCTGCAAAAGACGCGGATCTGGGCCAAGTGATTTGTGATTGAGACCAAGTTCAACGCGGGTATTGGTAGCTGGTCCAATCATAGCAAATTGCTTCTTGCGTCGCAGACTGACATAGCTTTTCTTGGGTAGGCTCTCAAACTCACCAAATTTGACAATCTCCGCCATCAAAGCGTCATGAATGGGACGTAATACAACCTTGGGACCACTGTAAAGCTGATCCAGAACAGCAGCAGCACTCAGACCACTGGCCGCCGCCGCACGGGTGCCGTCAGACTGAAACACAGCATGCACCAAAGCATTGGCATCGCCATATCCAAGCATCAATTCACGCTTAACCATATCTCGGATTTCAGCATGTTTACTAAGCCCACTGGCATGGATCAGCGCAATCAGTTCATCGAACGATTTACCTGTCTTTTTCTGAATATTATCAATCTGGGTCTGAACGGCTTTTTCAAGGCTACTCATTAAGTTTTCTCCTAAAAACAATATGTGGAAGCACCTATGTCATACCTCACGGGCTATACGGGAAGATGACATTTACTCAGAGCTGTCCTCGGTTTTGCTTTTCGCCATGCGAATTTTTGCGCGCGGCGAATACTAATCAAAAGTTTACCCGATCACCAAATAATTTCTGGCAATCGTTGCGATGGTTTAGATCTGAATCAGGGTTACAGCGAGTAAATACCATCCTATTCTAGAACAAATTTTCAAACATATCAAGCCCCGTTTTAAAAACCAAAACAAATTCAAATTTGGACTTGACTACTAAAAACCAGCGTGATAAACTTTTATTAGAAACTAATCTTTTAAAAAAGGAGGCGCTCTTCATGATCTACAGTTCCTGCAATAAATCATCTTTTGCACACGTTACCAGCCTTGCCGGTAGTGTGATTGTTGATAAATGGATTGCGCCTGTTTCGAGCTAAGTTACGCGAATTAACGTAAATATTGGCCACGGCGCAACCGCCCGTGGCCTTTTTATTTGTCAGAATAACAATTTCTGGCGGCCACCGGTGAAGCCCGTGGCCGTTTTTTTTTACATCAGCAACAATAAAAGGATTCTCCCATGAATATCAGCACCCCGCTTTTTGAAGGAAAACTAATCCGCCTGGGGCCATTGGACCAGGAAAAAGATCCTGAGATTGAAGCACGTTGGACACACGACCCGACCTTCATGCGCATGATGTCAACCGATCCAATGCGGCCACTCTCTGTCTTTCAGCTCAAGAAAAAGTACGAAGCACTGGAAAAAGAAATTGACGATGATAAAAACCTGTTTCACTTCCGGATTCGCTCAATAGCCGACGAACGTCTGATAGGTTTTGGTGAGCTGCGGGAGATTTCCTGGCCCAATGGTTGTGGTCAAATCAGCCTGGGGATCGGAGCATCGGATGATCGGCGAAATGGTTACGGCCAGGAAGCACTCAGCATGCTGCTGCGGTATGCCTTTTCTGAGATAAACCTGTATCGTCTGACAGCCATCATCCCCGAATACAACCTTCCTGCCCAGGCTTTATTTAAAAAAGCCGGTTTCAGCGAAGAAGTGCGCCGGCGCCAGGCCCTGGCACGGGATTGCAGGCGCTGGGATGCCATTCATTTCGGGTTACTTCTCGAAGAATGGAAACAATAGCTTTGGAGGTATCACATGCTTGCTAACAATCTTTTATCTGGAAAATTAGTACACCTGGCTGCCATCAACCCCGAGACATCCGGCAGTTTATGGTCAAAATGGCGTCTGAACAGCGAGTATTCACGCCTGGCAGATCTGGATTCGGCCACATTACAATCCCCCCGCACAACCCGTGAGTGGATTGAAAAACACCTGAACGATTGGCTGACCTATGAATTTGAAATTCGGACAATGGAAAACGATCAGGTCATCGGGAGTGTCGGGCTGGGGAACAACATGTTAATCCATGGAGATGCATTCGCAGGCATCGGCATCGGCGAACCCGCGTTTTGGGGTAAGGGCTACGGCACCGAAGCCATGCTGATCATGCTGCGGTATGCCTTCATGGAACTGAATTTACAGCGTGTTTCGCTGGACGTTTTCAGTTATAACCCGCGCGCAATCCGATCGTATGAAAAAGCCGGGTTCAAACTGGAAGGACGGCAGCGCGGCATGCTTCTGCGGGAAGGCAAGCGCTGGGACCTGGTTTATATGGGTATCTTACGCCAGGAATGGCTTGATCAGGTTTCGCTAACCGAATCGACCATTTAGGACCGGAAATTATTCAAATGGTCGCATAAGGCCAAATTGGATAAAAATTTTCACCAACAACTTCTGTGGAAACAGTAATTTCGCTGCTAATTTATTGAACTGACTATCCAGCTATTGAGGAGACCACAATGATGACAACATTTACCAATAAATTTAAAAATCCGTGCTTGATCGACAGGGTTGATCGGCCTGTTTTAACAGGTTCGTCACCCCTGGGGTGCCCGAAACAAGTTAAACGCCCACCACCCGAGACTTCCTGATCTTTCATGGATGCGGAGTCTCCGGTTTCACCCGCTACCATTGTTCACCTTGGAGGCCATTATGGCTCTCTTTTACCAATCTGCAACCCGCAACCTGCCAGACGGATATACATTCCGCGGCGCAATGCTTAATGACATTCCTGTTATTGCGTATCTATTTAATCAAAGCCAAATGAACCAACTGAGTGGAAACAATTTCCCATTCGCAGAAATGCGTACAGAATGGAAAACGCCCCAGTTCAACCCGGCCCTGGATGTACGTCTGGTATTTGACCAGCGTGAGCATCTGATTGGTTACATAGAAGTCTGGACTGTCAAAGGTCTCGAAACGCATCCATGGTTATGGGGCTGTGTGCATCCAGACTATGAAGGTCGCGGCATTGGCACGGCCTTGCTGCGCTGGGCAGAAGCACGTGTAACCCTGGCGATGGAACTTCTGCCTGCCAATTGGCGGGTCGCTCCACGCTTTGGAACTCTGCGCACCCTGAAAACAGCCCCCGCCTTATGCGCAGCACTTGGCTGGCAACTTCTGCAAAAAGATCAGGATATCACGCTTCAACCTATAAAACTGGCCAGCGCATTGCGCCTGGCTCAAAACACAGGTTTGCCAAACTGTGGTGTCTATAGCGTTTATGAAAAAGAAATTCGCCCCGGAAAAGAACCCTACCCGGAAGTTATGTAAACGATCCAACGATCCTATAAGGAAAGTCCTATGAACACAACAAACTACACTCCAAATGACCATTTGCTCCCCGAGAATTGCAGTGCTAGATCCGGTAAGTTATCAGATTACCTGCTTTTATTTGAGCTGGTCAACACATACTCTCGACATATCAACGGTCGCGACGATCTGTACAACCCGGAACTCATTCGCGTGGATTGGCAAAACGAAGGCTTTAATCCTGAAAAAGATGTCCACACAGTTTTTGGGCCGGATGGCAAGTTGGTGGGTCTGGTCGAAACATGGTTAACCAGCCAACCTCCAGTCCATCCCTGGAACTGGGTGTGCGTCCACCCTCAGTATATGAATACAGGGCTCTGGGAATATCTACTCAATTGGGCTGAAGACCACTCCAGATCGGCCCTCGACCTGGTGCCAGGTGAGCTGCGAATTGCAGCTCACACTGGTACCGAACACCAAAACCAGGCCGGCCTCCAGGCCATCAAAAACCTTGGCTGGACCCATAATCGTTCATATTATCGCATGATGGCTAACCTCGATGCTGCGCCCGAAGTACCACCCGCGCCCGCAGGCATTGTTATCCGCCACTATAATCCAAACACCGAAACCGAGGCTGTCTACCGCGCTTTTACAGATTCATTCAAAGACCATTTTGGGTTTGTTGAACAGCCTTTCGAACACGGGTTTGCCGAATTTAAACATAATCTAATTGACGAGCCCGGCTATGATCCCGATTATTGGTTCGTCGCAGCGGATGGGAATGAAATTGCGGGCATTTGTTTGTGCCGCCCTATAACTTCTGACGATCTTGAAAGCGGCTGGGTAAATGAACTGGGCGTCCGGCGTGCCTGGCGCAAACAAGGCTTGGGCTATGTCTTATTGAAACAGGCCTTTGCAGCATTCTTTGCGCGTGGGCAAAAACGCGCCGCCCTGGGCGTGGATGCCAGCAGTCTGACCGGCGCTTTGCGCTTATACGAACGAGCCGGCATGAAAATCGTTCGCCAATATGATAATTTCGAAAAAGAAATTCGACCCGGTCTGGAAATCAGCACACAGGAGCTGGCTTGAAAACCAACTCAATGACTGGTTTCAACCTACGCTCTGCTCAATGGAGCGATCTGGAGACTGTAGCTCAGCTAATTTATGCTGCTTGCGAGGCAGATGAAGATGCAACTATGTCCATCTCTTCAGATGAACTGGCCCAGGCATGGAAGACTCCCGGCTTCAACCTTGAAACCGATGCCTGGGTCATCACCAATTCAGATGGTAAAGTGATCGGATTTGAAGAATTTACAAACAGTTATCGGCACGCCGTACTGGCAGGCGACGGTTATGTCCACCCAGAATATCTTGGTCTGGGCATAGGCACAAGTCTGCTAAAAGCTCTGGATGGTCGCTGCCGGCAGCAAGTCCCACTTGCCCCGCCTGGGTGGCGTGTTTTTATCCGCAATGGTGTTGGGATAAAGGAAAAAAATGCCGGCACCATTCATGAAGAAGCCGGCTTCAATGCAATTCGTTATTCCTGGCGCATGGAAATCAACCTCTCTGCTCTTCCTGCGACTGTAAATTGGCCTGGCCAGATTGAACTGCGCCAATTCGATCTGGCCAGCCAGGATCGCACACTCTTCCTGGCACACGAGGATGCTTTTCGTGATCACTGGGGCCACACTCCTCGCACTTTTGAATTCTGGCAAACGAATATCAGCGGCCAACCCAATTTGGACTCCGACCAATGGTTCATCGCCTGGGATGGAGACCAACTGGCAGGCTATTCGCTCTGCCGTTTAAAACAGGGCATCGCTTGGGTCGGCACGCTGGGTGTGCGGCGCCCATGGCGTAAGCAAGGTCTCGGCATGGCATTACTAAAACACTCCTTCAGAGAAATGTATCGGCGTGGGTACTCCAGCATCGGTCTAACAGTGGACGCTTCCAACCCGACTGGTGCAACCCGTTTGTATGAACGCGCCGGTATGCATATCGCCAGCGAGTTTGTTGTCTATGAAAAAGAATACCGCCCTGGTAGTCAGCCGGAAATGTAAAAAAATACAGGAAATGTCAAAAAAAATGCCGTCTTCATCCTGATCGAAATCTGGGATACACTTATAGTTCAAATTTAGGCATACGTTGTACTTACGCCAGGCGTAAGCAAGTCTCATTATGAACGAACTTGCCGAAACCACGTCGAAGGAAAACGTAAAGCCACCATCCAGAAATGGATCTTTTCAAGGAGAATCATATGCAACTTAAATGCTCTTTCTGTGCCATGCCTTTTGCACTCACCAGCGAACAAGTCGCTCAGGCAATTGATATTTTAAAACAAGACAGCCACGCTCATTATGACGCACACTGCCCCAAGTGCCGTCGCTCCACCAAGCTGGCAAAAAAAGCCTTCGAACTCAACCCGGTTTATAAAAAAATGCTCGAAGCTTGAGCTGATTTTTATGTCCATCAAAGCGATCTATTTTGACCTGGGCGGTGTCATTCTGCGCACAGAGGACAAATCCTCACGCACAAATCTGGCCGCTGAATTCGGTATGAATTACGATGAAATCGACCGGTTTGTTTTCGAATGCAAAACTGCTGCTTTGGCCTCTATCGGCAAAATGACGGAAGAAGAACACTGGCTTGACGTCACCCGCCGCCTAAACCTTCCAGAAACGGCCATGCCGCGCATTCGGGATTCCTTTTTTGGCGGAGATCGGATCGACCAAGACATCGTTAATCTGCTGCGCTCATTACGAAATACCCACAAAACCGGCCTGATCAGTAATGCCTGGAATGGCCTGCGAGCCTGGATTATCGACCAGAAGTTTGCAGATGTATTTGAGACCATGATAATCTCGGCTGAACTTGGCATTGCCAAACCTGATGCACGCATCTACCAATTTGCGTTGGAACAATTGGATGTGGAAGCCGGGCAAGCTATTTTCGTGGACGATGTCGAGAAAAATATTGCTGCCAGCAAATCGCTGGGGATGCACGGAGTCTTATTCCGCACATCCCAACAAGCCCGGGCAGAAATAGACCAATTATTAAAAATGTAACCTGCGCCAGGCATCCATGTTATCTTTCGGAATGCGCCGAAGTATCAAATCGTGTTGGCGCAGGTTGGAGAGAAGAAATGCCAGAGACAACCAAGCCACTTTTTATCCGTGATCTGGGTGACGGATTGGTATTGCGCCGTTCCACACCTGATGACGCAGAAAAATTGTTCAATTTCAACGCCCTGATCCATGGCGATGATGGCCCGGATGAACGCATCGGTCAATGGGCACGCGATTTTCTCGAGAAACCTCATCCCACCTTTGGGGTCGATGATTTTACAATCATTGAAGAAAAATCCACCGGCAGAATAATCTCGTCACTGAACCTTATCTCGCAAACCTGGTTGTACGATGGTATTCCCTTTGGGGTTGGAAGACCTGAACTGGTCGGAACCCTACCCGAATTCCGCAAAAAGGGACTGGTACGGATCCAATTTGATGAAATCCATCGTTGGAGCACAGCCCGCGGTCAGCTGGCACAGGCCATAACTGGTATACCAAATTATTATCGAATGTTTGGTTACGAAATGTGCGTTGATCTGGAAGGCAGCCGTTCAGGTTTCGAAGTAAATCTACCCAAGTTGGCAGAATCAGTGCCTGAACCATTCGGCCTGAGAATTGCCAGCGAAACAGATATTCCCTTTTTAAGCGCAACGTACTTACACGCTGCCAAACGCAGCCTGCTATACGCAGTTCGAGATACGGCACTCTGGCAGCTGGATTTGGTCGGAAGAAGTCAGAACAACATCAACCGCCTGGTATGGAATATCATTGAACGCACATCAAATGGGGAACCTGTCGGGTTTCTGGCGCATCCCTGGTTCGCAGGGGGCAACTCTGTTCCAGCAGTGATGTATGAACTTACTCCAGGGATTTCGTGGTTGGATGTAACCCCCTCAGTGGTGCGCTATCTATGGAATCTTGGCAAATCAATTTGTGAAAGCGAAGGCAAAAGCCGCTTGGCATTTACTTTTACGCTTTCTGATAGACACCCGGTTTATGAGATTCTGCGCAGTAACCTACCCCAAATTCGCGAACCATACGCATGGTATTTGCGCGTGCCAGATTTACCTGCGTTTATATGGCGCATCGCCCCAGTTCTGGAACAACGCCTGGCTAACTCTCTCATTCCAGGCTACAACGGGGCTCTCAAGATCAATTTCTACAACAGCGGACTGCGCCTGGCCTTTACAGATGCGAAACTGACCAATATTGACACCTGGAAGCCCGATAGCAAAAATTCAGGTGACATCGCCTTTCCAGGTCAGACCTTTTTACAGGTTCTTTTCGGGCACCGTGAACTCTACGAACTTAAGCAATCCTACGCCGATTGCTGGTGGGAACATGAAGAAGCCCGGATATTAATCAGCACACTGTTCCCTCGCAAGCCATCGCAATTTTTAGGTATCGTCTAAGAACAAGAAAATCTAAAAATATAAAATGCGCAAACTGGATGCCTATAGGCTTTACCTGGGATTAATATTCTTCAACTCACTTTTCTTCAGCATGATCTTTGTCGTGGCATCTTTCTACGAAGTTACTGTTGCCAGGCTAACCGGTCTTCAGCTTGTTTTGGTAGGAACAACACTCGAAGTAACGATTTTGATTTTTGAAATCCCGACGGGAGTGGTAGCGGATGCTTATTCGCGACGTCTCTCAATCATCATCGGTTACATCATCATGGGCAGCGCATTCATCGTTGAAGGCCTGTTTCCGATCTTTCTGCCAATTCTATTGGCACAGGTTTTATGGGGGTTAGGTTACACATTCACCAGCGGTGCAACCCAGGCCTGGCTTTCGGATGAAATTGGCGAGGCCAATGCCAACCGCGCTTTTTTACACGCCAACCGATTTGACCTTTCAGGTGCACTGATTGGAATGCTGGTGGCAATTCCTCTGGGAAACCTGGCTGTTAATCTGCCAATTATCGTGGGCGGGGTTGCAGTCACACTGATCGCCTTTTTCCTCGCACTGACTATGCCAGAGCAAGGCTTTCACCCTATCCGCCCGGAGGATCGCAATACCTGGCAGCACATGGGCGATATTTTCAAAAAAGGCATTTCTGCTTTGCGCGCACGTCCCGCGCTCTTGTCAATCCTGGGTGTGGGGCTGATCTATGGATTGTACTCCGAGGGTTGGGATCGCTTATGGATCAAATACTTGGTGGACCATTTCACACTGCCAAACATCTTTGGAATGAATGAAGTGGCTTTTTTTGGTCTGCTGCGGGCAGGCGGGATGATCTTATCGATCCTGGCCACAAGAGCAGTAGAAAAGCGCCTGGATGCCAATCACGCTCCAGCCGTGGCACGCGTAATGATCTGGGTTACCAGCCTACTGGCAGCCGCTATTTTAATTTTCGCTTTTTCGCCGGTGCTCGCAATCAGCATCGCGGCGGTCTGGCTGGTCAGCATAACCCGTAACGTAATGGGGCCCCTTTATGATGCCTGGGTCAACCAGAGTCTCGATTCTGATACACGCGCGACAGTCATTTCGATGTCCGGGCAGGTGGATGCCATCGGGCAAATCGCCAGTGGCCCGCTGGCCGGGCTGGTCAGCCTTTGGTCAGTGAAGGCAGCGATTACCTTCGCTGGGTTACTAATTACCCCGGCGCTGCCATTGATTGCCAGGGCAAATAAACTTCGCGCAAAAGAAAATGCCACTCATGAACAATAATCCATTTTTTCAATCAGCCAGCAAACAAGAACGCCTCTCCAGCGAAATTACATCATCTCGCATCAGAAACACAGATCAGCGCTGGCTCGATAGATTACTTAGCCACCAAACGCTTTTCGATCGCAGCGCTGATACTCTCCATCAACTGTTTGTGGTTTTTTAGATCAAACCTAGGCGCAAGAGACCAGTCATAAAACCAGACCGGACTCTTGCCCAATTCATCCGATTCGGCTTCGTAACGCGGAATGATATGGGCATATAAAGCCTTGTCACTGTTCCCAAGAATTTCATAGTTAATGCGTGCAGCCCCGGTAACCTCGAGTAAGGCGTCTCCAATGATGGACATATCACGCAGAAATCGTTCGCGTTCATCCAGACCGATACTATTCAAATCCGTTGGAACAGGATCGGGCAGCAGCAGGCAATAGCCATTGAGGATCTGCACATCCCCAAAAACAGCCCAACCGGAAGCCATTCTGCAAAGCACCATGGGATTCTCGCCTTTACGGGCAGCTTCAACACGTTTATGAATTGGGGTAGTCATTTCCTGTTATCCTATTTGCTATCAATATAAAACCAATTATTCGGCATCCAAACGTAAAACCGTACCAACCCTAAAAAAACAAGAGACCCAATCAACCAAAATCGCTTTTTCAGACTATGTTTTTTGCAAATAATCGTTACTTAATATACAATAAAATTGATTAATAATTCAATACCTTCGCCAATTATGTACTTTCGAAAGGTTGAAGAGCCGGGTGAATAGCGCCCAAACGGGCAATTTGCTGAAATATCTCGGCTAATAAAATGGCATCAGGTTTTTCCGGAAGCATTTTTATTGTTTCGGTTGC
>JAPLGT010000015.1:0-21510 GCA_026390035.1 Chloroflexota bacterium | reverse complement strand
TTTTTATTATTTCAAGGTGAAGTTGGAAACTACTTTTAGTAGGTTTTCTGACATTTCTTTTAACGAGGCCGCTGAAATTGAAACTTCATGTACCTGGGCAGAAACTTCTTCTGTAGCGGCCGAAACTTGTTCCACCGCGGCACTGTTCTCCTCGCTGATGCTGGCAATAGTTTCAATAGTCTGGGTCAGTACGTCAGAATTTGCACTCATTTCTTCAGTGGCAGCTGTATTTTCTTCAATCACAGCTGAAGCAGAGTCTACTGCGCCAACCAGTTCACCGGCTGCTGTATTGACCCGGCCAGCTGCATCCCCGGCTTCTTCAGCCTGTTTGTAGACAGATTCGGCTGCTCCCAGAATATTGGTAAGAACATCGCCCGCTGAATTTGCGCGTATTACCCCTGCTTCAACTTCGCTGGCGGATTCTTTCATGGCGTGGATAGCTTCGGTCACAGAATTCTGTATACCTTTGATTAACGCGGCAATTTCTTTGGTTGCCAGGCTGGATCGTTCTGCCAGTTTGCGCACTTCATCAGCCACTACAGCAAAGCCTTTGCCCTGTTCTCCGGCGCGGGCAGCTTCAATCGCAGCGTTCAGGGCCAGCAGGTTGGTTTGCGAGGCGATATCTTCGATTGTTTCTACGATTGCACCGATCTCCTCGGAGCGCGCACCCATCTCCTCCACCCTGGAAGCTGAAATACCGACTTTTGTGCGGATGGCCTCCATGCCCGTAATTGTTTCCTTGACGGTCCTGGCGCCGTCCCGTGAATACCTGGCGGCTTCGGCCGAATCGGTGGTTACGGCCTGTGCGTTTTTGGTAACCTGTTCGATTTCCAGATTAATGCGAGATGCAACATTTGAGGCCCGGCTGAGCGCACCGGCTTGTTCCTGGGCACCGCGCGCGACTTCATCAATTGCGCGCCCCATTTGTTCAATCGATTCGGCAATCCTGGTAACGCCCGCTGTTTGTTGTGTGGTGCCGACGGCCACTTGCTGAATGGTGGTGGCAATCTGGTTCATGGCCCTGCCTGAATCTCTGGAGGCTGTTGCCAATCGGGCAGATGCAGATAGGACAGACTCTGAATTAAAGGCTACCTTGCCGATAGCATCCCGCAGGTTGCCAATCATTTTGGCGAAGGCTTTGCCCAGGATGTCTTTATCAGACATGGGGTGTACATCCTGGCTCAGGTCATTATGTGCCATTTTTTCAGAAACCGCGGCCATGTTTTGTAAATAACCTATGGTTTGGCGGAATGCATCAGCCAGCTCTCCCATTTCATCCTTGGAGCGAAAGGTCACATTTTGGTTTACATCGCCCTGGGCAATGCTGGCAGCTGCTGTCTTCATATTTTGCATGGCTTCAATCACTGCAAGATAAAAACCAATAAAAAGCCATAATGCCAGCAGCACTGGCAGGGTGCCCAGTGAAAGTGCCATCAGCATCTGGTTGTTCAGGCGGTTGAGACGAGCAGCTAGCAGTACGTTTGTGGCGCCTTCCAACTTGGTCACCAACCCCAATTGGGCATCAATCGCTATTGTGGCAGCATCAAAATATTCCTTCGGTTTAAGCTTGATCGTCGTAGCATTTAATACCTGACTTTCGACCATGTTCTGAAATATTTCTTGCTGATCCTGGGCCGTCTTGATGGGTGCTTCCAGGCTGGTACCCAGCGTGGGATTGTAATCAAATGCGCGTATCAAGCCATTCCTGGCGGCAGTTATACTCGATATGGATAATTTGTTGAGCATCTCGATCGAAGCTCGCTCTTGCCCAGAAATTGTGCCATCAACCAGTGCTCCTGAACCAATTGCGCGCAGCTGGCCGATATATTCTGCCGATTGAGGGTAATGTTGACCCAGGGCGGCCATTAGATAATATGTATCGAGTTCTGTGTCCAGGGTCATATTTGAAGCGTCTGCGATGTAGATCCTAAATTCGAGAATTTTTGCGATCAAGGCGGTATGCTGGCGGGTGCTTTCAGCAGCGCTTAAACCTTCCACCTGGCCTTGCAGGGTATTCCAAGTTGTCTGAATTTCCTGCCACTTTTCTGCGCTCTTAAATTCGGCTCCATAAAGATCTTCCATTGCGCTAATCGCAGCCATGTCATCGACAATGGCTGCCTGCTTTTGCTGCATGGTGGCTTTAAAGGTTGCATCACCAGACAAATAGGTATTGGTTGCGCCGCGATGTTGTTGGGTGTGCTGCAAAAGCTTGAGCGTTGGAGCCAGGTAGGCGTTACCTTTTTGTTCCTGGCGTGTAAAATCTATATCTACTTTGTATTTCATGGCCAATTGATATGTGAGGATGATGATTGGGATGAGGAAGACTGCCGAGACCAGGATCATCTTTCGCGAGTAGGAAATCCGGTTCATAATGGCTATGGCTGGCTGGAATAGAAGTTTTTTCATGTTCTCATCCTCTGAAGTTGTTGATTTTCCGATCAAAATGTCTCATTCGTACGTTGATCTATTCCACCAAGGTCGTTCCTGACTCTTGTGGGGCTGGTTTAAAAAATCCCAACGCTTCCTACTGTTTTTATCAGGCTGTGTATATCTGAACTGCTTGATAAACGTTTTGATTAGACGCGATCTATATTATTTTTTTAAATTAATATTATTTGGTAATCGTTCGATCCCCCTCGCTTTTATTTGGCCAAAATGGATGACTGATTCTCTTAGCCCACTATCACAATGTATAAGATAAAAAATATCTGTAAATAAAAATCCGGCAAAGATCATATAAATTATGCATAAATAAGATCAATACAAACCCCACTGTTGGTACCAAATTTCCACTTGCATCGAAAAACAGCGATTAACATGCATCTGCGCAGGTATCTGCATTGACAACGCCAGATTAAACATCAGTTCTATGAACTGGCGGTATTTACTCATGCGCTCTTTGTTTTGGCACTGAACCAGGATGGTTCTGCTGCTCGGGCGATTAATAATCGATGGTTTGCCCCCGCCGCGTCGCCTTTGCGAAGAACATACGGAGCGAAACAGTTTTTCCACCCAATACCCCTCATTTCCCTGCTCATAAGTTAGTGTAGTCACGGAAAATTGCGAAAAGGAATTAAATCTTCAACAAATTGTTGAGACAAGATTTGCGCAAAACTTTTAACCACACGCTCAAAGAATTTGCTTTTTTTGGGGCGGTATTATTTGGCGGTAAAATATTGGTAAGCGTTTTCGCGAGCTGCGGCACCTTTCTATCAGGGATAATTGACAGGAGCAAAATATGGAAACCTTCGGGAAATTAGTGGTAACGCTGCCAACCAGCACCGAACAATCACTTGATCTGGCCCTGGCGCAGGCCAAACCGTGATTTCTCAATCGCAAAAGAAAATACTGTTCATATTCATTGGAGTATTGGTCCTGTTGTGCTGCCTGGCAGGGGGCGGCGGGCTGCTGGTGTTCTCTAGATATGCGGGAGTTGCGCGCCCGGCTGGGCCTCCTTTGATCTTCCCAACCCGCGACCCAAACCCGGTCTTGTCCGCGATTCCTGGCACTCCTGCGATTTCAGGCACACCCGCGATTGAATCCAATTCCGGCCCGGCTGGCAAAATTGTGTTTGTCTGTCAGATTTTTCAGCTGCAAGCGCAAGACCAGATTTGCATGATCAACGCGGATGGGAGCGGCTGGCAGCGTTTGACCAACACGGATAAAACGCGCAGTTTTTACCCGTCCCTATCGCCAGACGGCCTCAGTGTATTGTTTTCAACCAACCTGGATGGTAATTTTAAGCTGGTTGAATTAAGTCTCTCCGATCTTAGTGTAACTCCGCTCGGCGACACCATCGGGATTGCGCCAGAAGTCTCGCCGGATAACCAGATGGTGGCATACACCAACAACAGCGGACAAACGGATAACGTGTGGGTGATGGAGCGCCATGGCAGCAACCCCCGGCTGCTGTACAGGGATGGCTGGGACCCGACCTGGTCGGCAGACGGCAGCAGGGTGCTTTTTGCCACTCATTCTGGCGAGCTCTCGCAGTTGGCCTCAATCAAACTGGACGGCAGCGATTTTCAGCTGATCACCAACCTGCCGTCACTGCGGGGCCGCAGCGACTGGTCGGCGGATGGGGCTCATATCGTGACCTATTCAGGTGATGCCTGGAAGCGAGAGCTGTATTTAATGAACCCGGACGGCTCAGATTTGCACCAGATCACGCCAGCGGGGGGCAACAGCCAGGGTCCGAGTTTCTCACCGGATGGGCAGTGGGTGTCTTTCACGGCTTATTTCGACGCGCCAAACAATAACACCGGCTGTGAAATTTACATCATGCGGATTGACGGCAGCGACCTGCGGCGCCTGACAGAGAATAAGTACTGCGACTGGCAGCCGCGCTGGGGACCCTGACAAAGGCAGAAATTCAAAAACTGGTATTTATTTACGGCTGGTTACGCCGCAACCGCATATAAATGCCAACAAAACCATAAAAAAGAATGCCCGCTCGCAAGGACAACCCGAGTCTAGTTGTTCTTGCGAGCTCTTCGTTCTGGCACATAACCATCCTGGTTCTGCTGTTCTGGCGAATAAAAATCGATGATAGTGCAGTAAAAAACAGCCTGGCGATCTCCTCCCAGGTCAGAAAATACCCGAGGTTGGGCATTATGGCGATATAAAAATGGGATAATGTCAAAGTATGTGCTGAATAAAAACGGGAGAACTGTATAAAAAAGGCGCAGCAAAGCTGCGCCTTTTTTATCTGAACCGCTGGACTATCCGGATTTGCGTGCCAGGTATTGGCGGTAGAGTGCTGGTTGGAAATCTTGCAAGTCGGCGGCGTAATAATCAGCACCGGTCAACCCGGGAAAGCGCGCAAAATCGGGGATGGGTTTGACCAGCGGATGCGTGGCGGCAAACTTCTGGATGGCCTCGGCGTGTGGTTTGATCGAGCCATCCGGGCGCACCAGGCCAAAGTGGCGTTCGTGGCGTGATTCGCCGCAGGGTGGCACGTTCCACAGCTCGCTGGCATAATCGGCGAAGCACCATACGAACGCACCGGTTGAGCCGATCTCCTGGATGCGCGGCATGACCTGTCGCATATATTCGGCGAAATCCTCTTCAGATGCCATGTACTGGGTGCGCGGATTGCCATAAGAGACCCATTCCCAGGTTTCGGAAGGTTTGCCCGGCAGGTTGGTGCAGCCGCCGAACTCTTCCATCAGGGCTGGCTTGCCAGCCAGGGCAGCCGTCAGGGCGGTGGTGAAGGGTACGTAATCCGGGTCGAGCGGTCCGCGCGCCCATTCACAGTACATCGGATAGGAATGCATGACTGGCACATCCGTCTCAGTGTGCACCATGTCCAGGCGGAACCCATTGTTGCGGCCCAGGCTGTCGCCGTGGGTGCCAACTGTCACCGGGTGAACGGGGTCGATTGACTTGATCAGATCGGTCATTTCGCGCACCCAGGTGCGTCCGGCAGTGGCATCAGCCGGCCAGGCGAACAGGTCTGGTTCGTTGCCCAGATTCCACATCCAGATGCCGGGGTGGTCCTTGAGTGCGCCGACCACGGTTCTGAGCAGCAGGCGCTCGGCATCCAGAGCGAGCGGGTCACTGATCATGTTGCGATAGTTGCCATTCGGGACGATCTGCCCCTGGCTGATAACCTGGCCCACCCAGGCAAAATAGGGCGAGGCAAAACCCGGGTCATCGGTCAGCAGCCAGCGTGGTGCCCAGTTTGGGCCGCTCATATGCCCGGTGAAGAAGGTCACATCCAGGCCCAACCCATGTGCGGCGGCAATATCAGCCACCTTTACCAGGTTTTTTAGCGCCTGCTTGTCCACACTGCCTGGGTCGGGTTGGAAATCATCCCAGAGCAGGAAAATGCGCACCACATTTAATCCCAATTCTTGGATGATGGCAAACTCATCATCCACTTCAGCGGCATCGAACTGTGACCACCAGTACATGGCTTTGCGGCGCGGCCAATAGTTAACACCCAGAACAAATTTTTCTTCCATAAGCACTCCTGTCTAATAAATAAACATCGCGTCGCCAAAGGAAAAGAAGCGATAGCCGGCCTGGATGGCGGTCTGGTAGGTTTGCAGGGTGGTTTCGCGCCCGGCGAAGGCGCTGACCAGCATGATCAGGGTTGATTTTGGCAGGTGGAAGTTGGTGATCATGGCATCCACGACCTTATACTGGTAACCGGGCAGGATATAAATAGAGGTGGGTCCGGCGAAAGCTTCAATATCTTGGTGCTCTCGGGCAGCGCTCTCGATGGTGCGCACACTGGTAGTGCCGACCGCAACCACGCGCCCGCCGGCTTTGCGGGTCTGGCGGATCTGATCTGCCACCTGTGGGGTCAATTCGCACCATTCGGTATGGATCTTGTGTTCAGACGGGTCTGCCTCGCTGACGGGTGCGAAGGTGTCCAGCCCAACGTGCAGGGTGACTGCTGCCAGGCTGACGCCCCGGGCCTGGAGTTCTTCCAGCAGGTGCGGGGTGAAATGCAGCCCGGCGGTGGGTGCAGCCGCCGAACCTGGAGTGCGGGCATAAACAGTCTGGTAGCGTTCCGGGTCGTTCAGTTTTACGTGGATATAGGGCGGCAGCGGCATCTGCCCGTCTGCGGCAAGATGATTTTCGAGCGCTTCGTCGAAGCGTACCCGCCGGCGCGAACCTTCCAGCACCTCCACCACCTCAGCCCCCAGCCCATCCTGCAGGCTGACGCGTTTGCCCACCAACAGACCTTTGCCTCCCACCAGGCATTCCCAGGTGCGCTCATCCTCGCGGCGCAGCAGCAGCACTTCAACCTTGCCGCCGGTGGTCTTGTGGGCCATCATGCGGGCCGGGATGACGCGCGTCTGGTTTAGTACCAGCAAGTCGCCTGGGCGCAAGAATTCACCAATCTGGCTAAAAATTTTGTGTTCAATCTGGCCGTTGGCGCGGTTCAAGACCAGCAGGCGTGAAGAGTCGCGTGGCTCGGCGGGTGTCTGGGCGATTGATTCAGGTGGCAGGGGATAATCGAAGTCAGATGTTTTCATACTGGGTTGGGCAGATCTTTAACACGGCGGGCAACAACCAGGCCGATATAGAGCATCCACAGGATTAGTAAAATATGCAGTACATCGTTTGCCGTGAACCAGGTGCCCCTGGCCCACAGTGTTTCCGAAATACCTGAAGTATAGAAGATGAAATATGCAGCGGTGGTGAGCCCCAGCCCCAGCCAGGTTCCCACCAGGGCCAGATCGAGGGCGGCTTTGTTTTTGAGATAGCGCCCGAGGTTGATAAAGAAGAAGACCAAAATACCAGGAGAAGAGACCAGGATCAGCATCTCGAAGGAAATCCAGAATTTGACCGGGATAAAAGCGCCTGCCAGCAGCAGTCCCAGGTATGCAACCGCATTCAATACGGCGTAGCCAATCAACAATTTGCGCCAGATGCCGGTGCTGCTGGAATAGGCCACTGCCAGAAAAATCGCATCGAAGCTCCAGATGGTCACAAGCAAGTAGATGATTTCCCACCAGCTGGTCCAGATGCAGGCTTCGCGCCCGGCGCATTTGATGGCATAGCTGAAGGCTTCATAGCTCGTACCCGCCAGCAGCGCGCCCAGACCCCACAGCAGCATGGCGATGCCCCACCACAGGCGCGAGCGCTGGCCCGCGCGGATGCGTAGAAAATAGACACCCAGACCGATGGTCAGCAGCCCGAGCAGATAGACGAAGAAGGTTGTGCTGGGCTGTACCAGGATGATGTTCTGCGAACCTAGTTTGAATTCAGTATAGGGTTGGATGGTCAGCCAGCTGCCAGGGGTTTGGGGTGGGTCGTAGGGGATGCTCTCGAAACGCCCGCAAGCTGAAAAGGCGAAAAGAAAGGTTAGGGTCAGGATCATCAGTTTAATGTGTTTGCTTGTGCGCGGATCAAAATCGGTCATACAGCCTCCAGCTGGTTGATGAATGCGAGTGCCGCCTGGAAAAATGGCGATTGTGGGCCTTGCTCCAATTGCAGGTCGTGACCTGTATCAAAACGGAGAAAGTGGAATTGTGGGTGAGCTGCCAATACGGGCTCGATTTCGGCAGCCTGTACCAATCCGCCTTTTTCCGGGTTGGCCTGGGTCAGCAGCAGCGGGCAGTGGATGCGCTGAAAATCCAGGTTCTTAATATCGTCAAAGAAGTTCTCGACCCGGCTTTCGGCGTGGTAGTCCATCACATGTGGGTCGAGCTGTGAGATTTCATCAGCCTGTTCCGGGCTCAGTCCGCGCCGGATCAGTTCGTCAGCTGGGCGTCCGGCCAGTTTGCGGCGCAGACCGAAGAGCTTGACGCGGCGGCGATCGTTCATGACCTGGATATGAATGGCCAGGTCCAGCGAAGTATCGCCGGTCACCACTGCGCGCACTTTGTCGGGATAATCCTGGGCCAGGTGCAGTGCCAATGAGCCGCCCATGGAATGACCAAGCAAAACCGCCGGCTGGGTGGTCGCAAAGTGATTGAGCACAGCCGCGGCATCGGCATAAAAACCAGCTGCGCTGTAACCCCCAGGTACCCGTGATGAGCGCCCGTGTCCGCGGTGATCAAAGGCCAGCACCTGCCAGCTGGGGGTGAGTGCGGGCAAAATTGGGAGAAAGGTTTGCCAGCGGTTCGTGAATCCATGCAGCAGAATCAGCAAAGGCCCGTTGGACGGGCCCTGGGCAATATTCAGTGTTCCCTGGGGATGTTCGAGCTTAAATTCGCGCAGCATCAAAGCCTACCACTCTTTCAACCATTCTACCCATCCTGTGCCTGATTACCTCTGCAGAGTGGTTACTTTTTCCAAAAATGGCCAATGATATTGACCAGCACAGATAACACGATTGAGATCAGGATGGAGGTGGTCAGGGGGAGATAGAATGAACCGCCGCGACCTTCGATGCGGATATCCCCAGGCAGCCGGCCCAACGGGAGATTAAGTTTCGCCAGAGCATAGACGATCGCTCCGATGATGATCAGCACGATCCCGGCCAGGATGATCAATCGGGCGCTGGTTTCCATTTTCACAGCAGGCGCGGCTGTTCGCCGTTTTCAGGAAACGCAAAGCCCAGATGGGCATAGGCAGTGCGGGTTGCCACGCGCCCTTGCGGCGTCCGGTCCAGGAACCCAAGCTGCAGCAAGTATGGCTCGACCACATCCATGATCGTATCGGCTTCTTCGCTGATGGCGGCTGCAATGGTATTCAACCCGACCGGCCCACCGCTGAATTTTTCGATGATCGCGCGTAGAACGCGCCGGTCAACATCATCCAGCCCGAGTGGGTCGACCTGTAGTAAGTCCAGGGCGCTGGATGCGATTTCGCGGGTGATGACACCATCGGCGCGTACCTGGGCGAAATCGCGCACCCGTCTGAGCAGGCGCAGGGCAATACGCGGGGTGACACGCGCGCGGCGGGCAACTTCGTTGATGCCGGCTTCGTTGGCAGTTACCTTGAGCATGCCGGCAGCGCGCTTGACGATCTTGCGCATGGCTTCTTCATCGTAGTAATCCATGCGGTAGACGGCCCCGAAGCGGGCGCGCAGCGGCGCTGTGACCAGTGCCAGGCGGGTGGTGGCGCCTACCACTGAAAAGCGTGGCAGTTTTAGGCGGATTGAACGGGCGGAGGGGCCTTTGCCAATGATGATATCCAGAGCGAAATCTTCCATGGCAGGGTAGAGCACTTCTTCGACCGCCCGTCCCAGCCGGTGGATTTCATCGATAAATAGGATATCTCCGGCACGCAGGTTGGTCAGGATGGCTGCCAGGTCTCCGGCGCGTTCGATGGCTGGGCCCGAGGTGGTCTTAATATTGACGCCCATTTCATTGGCCAGCACGTTGGCGAGTGTGGTCTTGCCCAAACCGGGCGGCCCGTAAAAAAGTACATGATCCAGTGATTCGTTGCGCTGCCGGGCGGCGGCGATTAAAATGACCAGGTTTTCTTTGACCTGGTCCTGCCCGATCAGGTCAGCCATCTTTTGAGGGCGCAGGGCATGGTCCACCCGGTCATCCGGTTTGGCTTCAGGGGCAATGGGGCGGTTCTTGGAGTCGCTCATAGGCAGATTATACCAGCTGGATACTTGCTGGCCTTTTTGGCAGTGACCGACTTTCAGTCCAGGGTAGGGTATTTTTGATCTTGTGCGAACCAGCTTTTGCGGGCATGTCTCCAGCCAATGATCAGTATTGTCAGAGAAACCGTTACTTGCCGGGTAAAACCAGCTGGGCGGTTTATAATTACGAGCAGGACTATTCCAGGTATCATATTTTGCGGAGACAGAGCATGCAAACCCTGATGGCGATTGGCGGTGCGATAGATCTTGAGAACCCTGGTTTGATGCGGGAGTTTGTTCTTCGGGCCGGGGCCGGGAATGCGCGCGTGCTCGTTTTGCCGCAGGCTTCCGATGTAGTTGAGACAGGCGAGATATATGCCCGGCAGTTTAGAGATCTGGGCGCGGGCGAAGTCAGTATTCTGGACTTTCGTCAACGCGCTGAGTCTGGTACCCCTGAACAGCTTGAGCTGCTAAGCCGTGCCAGCGCGATATTTTTTACCGGTGGCGTTCAGATGCGCCTGTCGGCGTTATTTGGCGGCACCCCTCTCGAAGATGGGCTCCTGGCAGCTTATCAGCGTGGATGCCTGGTGGCTGGGACGAGTGCCGGGACTGCGATCCTCTCGAAAACCATGATCGCCTTTGGGCGCGGTGGGCCCACTCCGCGTGATCGCATCGCGCAGTTTTCGCCCGGGCTCGGTTTTACCGCGAAGTTCGTTTTTGACCAGCATTTTCGTCAGCGTGACCGTCTGGGTCGTCTGATCTATGCGGTGACCGTTCACCCTGGGGTGGTGGGTGTGGGCATTGATGAAAATACTGCCGCCATTCTGGAAGATGACGATTGCATCACCGTCTGCGGCTCAGGGGCAGTCACCATCGTGGACGGCCGGCAGATCAGCGCCTCGGATGTGGCCGAGGTTGGAAGTCGCAAGGCAGTTTCAGTGGCTGGGCTGACCGTCCACGTACTGACTGAAGGTGGAAGCTATCAGCGCGGAATAGGGCTGGCCAGGCTGCCAGTCCAAGCGCTGCTCAAGGAGTAACATAATTGCGAGCGCGCCCACGCTGCTGCGCTGTGGAGCTGCAGGCTGGCAGTACACAAATTGCCCAGGCAGGAAACCAGCCCGGATCTGTTTTTCCGGTGCCGGGCAGCCATATCGAAAGGATGGCATTATGTGTCGAAGCATTAAGCAATTGAGAAGCCCGGATGCGCCGGCCAGCGAGCAGGAATTATACGAAGCTGCACTGCAATATGTTCGCAAAGTGAGCGGTTATCGTAAACCATCGCGTGCCAACAGCGCCATTTTTGAGGCCGCAGTGCAGGAAATTGCACGTTCCACCCAACAGCTGCTGGCTGGTTTGGATCAGCCCGCAGCGCCGGTCGTAGATCATTCGCAGCGCTAGGCACTCATATGCTTATCCACTCAGCCTCACAATTGTTGACGATTGCCGGTGGTCCGCAGCGCGGAAACAGCCTGGGCAGACTGGGCATCATCGAAGATGGCGCCGTGCTGATTCGCGATGAAAAAATCGTGGAGGTTGGCAAGTCGGCCGAACTGCGCGCCGCCCATCCGCATGAACCACTGCAGGACGCTTATGGCTGCGTGGTCATGCCAGGCTTTGTCGATCCGCATACGCATGTCATCTGGGGTGGGGACCGGGCGCTTGAGTTTGAGCAGCGCCTGGAAGGTGCACGTTATCTCGATATTCTCGCGGCTGGCGAGGGCATCCATGCCACTGTTCGTGCCACCCGCAAGGCTGGGATGGAAGCCCTGATTGCGCAGACGCGCTCGCGTCTGTTCCGGATGTTCGCACACGGCACCACCACGGTGGAAGCTAAGAGCGGATATGGATTGCAGACTGCCACTGAATTGCGCCTGCTCAAAGCCCTGTTGGCGCTGGAAGAGGAGAGCCGCCTGGATCTGGCCATCACTTTTTTAGGGGCGCACGCCATTCCGCTCGAATTCCGAGAGAAACCCCAGGATTATGTTGACCTGGTTTGCGAGACCATGCTGCCAATTGTGCGCCAATGGTGGGAAGTACATGCGCCAGGACGGAGCCTGCCATTTGTGGATGTGTTTTGCGAGACGCGTGCTTTTGATCTGGCGCAATCGCGACAGGTTCTGACCCAGGCCAAAGCCCTGGGCTTCCCGCTTAAGATTCATGCGGATGAATTTGATAATCTGGGGGCTGCCAGTCTGGCAGTGGAATTAGGCGCGGTCTCCGCGGATCATCTCGTCAAGACCTCGGATGCAGATATCGCTGCATTGGGTCGTTCTGATACGGTCGCGGTTTCCTTGCCTTGCACGCCCTTTGGATTGGCCGAACTTGAATATACTCCGGCCCATAAGCTGCTGGATGCAGATTGCATCCTGGCCCTGGCCACTGACTGCAACCCCGGCACGGCCTGGAATGAATCGATGCAGTTTGTGATTGCTCTGGCCTGCCGCGCCATGCGGCTTACCCCGGCCCAGGCGATAGTCGCCGCGACCATCAACGCGGCGCATGCCATCCGTTTGGCAGACAAAGTTGGTTCGCTTGAACCGGGTAAACAAGCCGATCTGCTCGTGTTGGCAGTCCCCGATTATCGCCACCTGGGCTATCGTTTTGGTACTAACCTGGTTAAACAAGTGGTCAAGAAAGGGCGGCTTTATTCGGTGGATGTCGGTTACTACCGCACAGCCTGAGCGGATTTACCGGCTTGTGCCCCAGATGAAGAACAATTTTCGTAGCTGCTCACCAGGTTCAGCAGTTTTCAAAAAACTATCCTGTTTTTTCTGCTCAAGGGAACGAAAATCGAATGGCTGCCCCGCAAAAAAAACTTCTTCTCTTTTTGGGATTGCTCTCACACTTGGAAACACACCTGGTGAGTCAAAACGAATTTTCTATCATCCTGCAAAACCATCAACCTGGCCTGCCGTGACGGCATTGATAAAATCGGCCAGCAGACCGTAGGCAGTCGTATCTGGACCCGGGTCGGTTTCAATCAGGGTCAGGCTGCCGAGCACATCGGTGTTGAACTGAATGATGGATGTGGTGCCTTCCACGCTGTAAAACGGTGAGCTTATCGGCACCAGTTCAGGGGCGACTTTGCTTTTGAGTGTATCGCCATCGCGTTCGGCGCTGCAGATCAGTTTATAGCGTTTGCCCTCGGCTTTCGCGCTCGCGACCATGGCAGGTGTGATGCCGCGGATGCCGGTGCGGTCGATATCGGCCGGTTTGATCGGTATATTCATCAAGACAGTCGCCAGCGCAGCGATCTTGATGGCGGCATCCCAGCCGTCCACGTCTCCCGCCGGATCAGTCTCGGCGATGCCGATTTGCTGGGCGTATTTGACGGCCTCATCGAAGGTTTCACCGGCTTCCATGCGCGCGAGCATCAGGTTTGTGGTGGAATTCAGGATGGCCTGGAAGGAGTTCAGGCGCGCCAGGGGCAGTGGTCCGCGGAACAAGGAGAAGATTGGTGCGCCATCCATCACGGTCGATTCGTGGTAGAACTGCCGTCCATTCGATTTCGCCAGTGCTTTGAGTTCGTGCCAGGCGTGCACTACCGGGCCTTTGTTGGCGGTGATGGCGTGCATGCCCATTTGCAGCGCGCAGCGGATGTAGTCGCTGGCGGGTTGGCCGGTTTGGTAGTTGACCGGGCTGTTCTCGAATAACACATCGGCGCCGCTTTTTTTGATGAAATCGAGCGAGTCTGAGCTGGAAATAACACTGAACTGCTCAAGGGTTTCGCCGGCTCTGATGGCCTCCAGCACTTTGAGCAGGTCAAGCCCGGCCGGGTTGATGGCGCGCCCACGCGAGCCGGTGGCGATGGCTGTGACACTGAAGGTCAGGTCGTAAGTTTGCTTTAGTTCAGCCTGTTTGCGTAGCAGCAGCTCGGCTGTCGAACGGCCGACATTGCCAAAACCAAGAAGTGCGAGTTTGTAATGCATTGTGATCCTTTGGAATGGGGGATACAGGCTATACGGGCGGATATGGAAAAGCCCGCCGGTCTGTGGGTGGCAGTGGGAAGCTTGCGGCGTCTGCCAGTATTCTGGCGCGCAGACTCAGGGCGTTGAGTTCTTCCGCATTCAGGAAAGGCTGCAGGGCAGTCACCAGGGCGGTGGATGGCGCGGCCAGTTCATGCAGGGCCGCCAAATGTTCAGCTGAGATTGTTTCGCCGGCAAAATCCCAGATCACGGTGCGTAGTTTATCTTCCACATTGAAGCACAGGCCGTGGTCTATCGCGTACAGGTGCCGCGAAGTCTTTTCGAAGAAAATATGACTGCCCTTGCGGTCAGCATTATTGGTAAGATGGTCGAACAGCGCGACCGGCCGAAGTTTTTGAATATCTACCGGCTTCATGTTGAAATAGTGATAATTGGGGTTGTATTCGATATATTGTTGCAGCGAACCGGGGCCATACGGTCCGTCTTCTCGGAAGATCGTATAGGGGACCAGCCGCCAGTGCAGTGCTTCGCTCACCAGGTAAGCGGCTACTTCCCGGCCGGAGAGCGTGTTTTCGGGGAAATCCCAGAGTGGCTGTTCACCTTTTTGAGGTTTATAGACGGCCGAAATTTCCTGCTCTTGGTGGGTGATGGTGACCAGGAAAGTGTAATTTGACCCGAGGGTGAATTGGCCCTTGAGCTCGATGCTGCCGTTGCTGAATGCGCTCTTTAAAAAATCTTCGTCCATATCATTTAGTGTGAATAAAGGTCATATCTTTTGTCAGAAAAAATTTTATCAGGTCGCGAAAAAACATCATTTATTCCCTCAGCGAGTAGTTATAAAATCATCAAAAACCGTTTATTTTGTAGCGACTTTGATAATCTTAAACTTCGTATAGCTGTGCATCCCTACCAATTAGCGGTGATAATTTAGACCCTAAAGGCTCAGCCTTTAGGGTCGGGTTCTTTTAATGTCTGTAACCGTTCTTCTTGGGGCAGAAGTGACCCTCCGGCTCAACCGGCTGACCGCACTGCGGGCAAAGCGGTCGCCCGCGTTTGACCACATCCACTCCCCAGCGGGCCAGTGCGTGAGCCTGCGCGCGCGTACACCAGAAGCGGATGATAGCCGAATTTTCGGGTTCATCGCCATCCAGAAGGATTTCGCGGGTGACAAGCACAACCAGGTCTCGATCCTTGTCATAACCCAGCCCAATTTCACCAGCGCGGAAGATTGGTTCGAGCGGTGGGTTGATGCGCATTTGCTCTTCAACGAAATCGGCCGAGGCTTCTTCCAGATTCGGGTCTTGCTCAGAAAGCTGTGCCAGAAATTGTTCGATCCCGACTGAAAGCGACTGGAGCTGAACTTTCTCTATAATAATGGTTACGGTTCGGGCAACCTGGAAGGCTTGCAAATAAAAAATACGCTGGCCGGGCGCACCGATGGCATCAGCGGTAATATGGTCACAGGGGTCAACATCAATTTCAAAACGGGGCATACTCGGTTCCTATTGAATAATTCAGATCGAGTATACCAGAAATTAAATGAGCCGGTATGGTTCGCCGGCTGGTTTGATAACAAAGCCTGAGCTGCGCTAATCTGGGGCAGTACAGGTATAATCTGTTCGACATCCTTTGCCAAAGGAGAGGAGAGCGTATGTACGATCGCAAGAAACTTGCTGAACTGCAGGATTCGCTCAAGCATTGGGAGAAGACTCGCCTGAAAAAGGCCCTGGAATCCCTGCCTGAGCGCCGCGACCCCTTTATCACTACCTCATCTGAGCCAGTCAACCGGCTTTATACCCCCGCGGATATTGAGGATCTGGATTACCACACTGACCTGGGTCATCCTGGCGAGTATCCCTATACGCGCGGGGTGCATGCTACGCTATACCGCAGCAAACTGTGGACCATGCGTATGTTTGCGGGCTTTGGCACTGCTGAAGAAACCAATCAGCGCTTTAAGTACCTGCTCAGCCAGGGCCAGACCGGGCTTTCGATTGCTTTCGATCTAGCCACGTTGATGGGCTATGACAGCGACGCACCCGAAGCCGAAGGTGAGTTTGGTAAATGCGGTGTGGCGATCTCATCATTGAAGGATATGGAAATATTGTTGGAAGGCATTCCACTTGACAAGGTTTCCACCAGTATGACGATTAATTCGCCTGCCGCCATCATCTGGGCCATGTATATCGCGGCCGCTGAGAAACAGGGGCTGCGTCCCGAACAACTGCGCGGCACCACTCAGAACGATATCCTCAAGGAATTTATCGCTCAAAAGGAATATATTTTCCCACCCGAGCCTTCCATGCGCCTGGTAACTGATACCATCGAATTTGGCAGTCAGCACCTGCCGCAATGGAATACCATTTCAATTAGCGGATATCACATTCGCGAGGCCGGCTCGACCGCTGCTCAGGAACTGGCTTTTACCCTGGCGGACGGCATGGAATACGTGCGCTGGGGTGTGCAACGTGGCATGGATGTGGACGAATTTGCCCCGCGTTTGTCGTTTTTCTTCAACGCGCATAACGACTTCTTTGAAGAGATTGCCAAATACCGTGCGGCCCGGCGCATCTGGGCCAGGGAAATGAAGGAGACTTTCGGAGCTAAAAACCCGCGTTCATGGATTTTGCGTTTTCATTCCCAAACGGCGGGTGTCTCGCTGACAGCCCAACAGCCCGAGAATAACGTTGTGCGTGTTGCCATCCAGGCCCTGGCGGCGGTCTTGGGCGGTACCCAGTCACTGCATACCAACAGCCTGGATGAAGCCCTGGCGCTGCCATCTGAACATGCGGTCACGATTGCCCTGCGTACCCAGCAGATCATTGCCGAAGAATCAGGCGTTACCAATACAGTTGACCCTCTGGGCGGCTCGTACTTCGTCGAGGCACAGACCGATCGCATCGAGGCCCAGGCGTATGAATATTTCCGGCGTATCGCAGAGCTTGGCGGGGTACTGCCAGCCATCGAGCGCGGCTTTTTCCAGAGCGAGATCTCAGATGCGGCGTATCGTTATCAGCGCGAGATTGATTCTGGCCTGCGCCGGGTGGTAGGCCTGAATGCCTATGCCGAAGGCCGCGCGCCAGCTGTGCCGATCCTGGTGATGGATCCGCAGGGATATGATCGCCAGGTGGCCAGGCTGCAGGAAGTGCGCCGGACCCGTGATGCGGGCCGGGCGGGGCAGGCGCTTGACCGGCTGCGTATCGTTTGCAATGGGACCGAGAACAGTATGCCATCCATCCTGGAGGCTGTGCGCGCGTACTGCACCCTGGGCGAGATCATCGGCGTTATGAAGAAGGAATTCGGAACTTATGCCGAACCAACCTGGATTTAGACCAGGATTGTGAGAAGGCATGAACCGTATCAGTCCAACAAAAAAGTCTTCCGGATGGAAGACTTTTTTGTTGGACTGATTAACCATCCCGCCTGACCGGGAAGCTGTCGAAATCGCGCGCCACGACCACGTTGGGGAAGATGGATTGGGCTTCGGCCAGCACGTCTTTTTCACGGTAACGGCGCGAGATATGCGTCAGGATCAATTGTTTTACGCCGGCTTTTAATGCCAGGTCTGCCGCGCCTTTGGCGGTCATGTGCGAGAACTGACGCGCCATATCGGCTTCTTCGTCCAGGTAGGTTGATTCAATCACCAGGGCGTCCGCGCCCATGGCATATTGGAGTAGATCATCGGTGCGCCCGGTATCTCCGACCACCATTAATTTTGTGCCGCGCAGCAGTGGGCCGAGTACATCGTCAGGGCTGACGGTGCGCCCATCCGCCAGGGTGATGGTCTGGCCCTCCACCAACAGGCGCCTCTCAGACCCAAAGGGTACACCCAATTCGGTGGCTTTTTCGGGTAAAAACGGGCGGCGGGCTTTTTCTTCAAACATATATCCCAGGCAGTCCGGCCCGCGATGGGTGACCGGAAAAGCCGAGACACTGAAATCATCGGCTTCAAATAAGACGCCTGGCCCAATTTCGCGATAATGCAGCATCATGGGTGGAGTGGTGCCGCGTAGTACGACATCATTGATTAGCGCACGCACACGCTCCAGGGCGCTTTTACCGCCGAAAATCTCCAGCTCTTCGATGGCTTCCCAACGCAAAAAAGTGGACATCAAACCACCCAGCCCCAGGATATGATCCAGGTGACCGTGGGTGAGTAAAATACGTCCAAGCTGTTTGAATCCAATCCCTGATTGCAGGATCTGGCGCTGTGTGCCTTCGCCGCAATCGATCAGAAAACGATATTCGTCGTGCTTGACAATTTGTGCCGACAGGCCGCGCCGGGCTGAGGGTGCAGAAGCCGAAGTACCAAGAAATAAAATTTCGAACACGTTTAATCCTTCCGGGCTTCCGGAGTACCGGATCTGAAATTGCGGAGCAAGGTAGTCTGATTATTTTACCCTAAACTACCTGTGTTCCTTGCCCGCTGTTTCACTTTGCTGTATATTTGGATCGTGCAGGGCTGGCACCCGGCCGGATTGTTACCCAGAATCCCTGCTGGGGCTGGTATTTTCCGGTGTTTCCATAAAATACCAGCCTTGAGGTGCATCCAAGGAGCGGCGTATGCGGATGGGATAAAACCGACCGGATGCGTGTTCCATCCACCTGGGTCATCAGCCAGGTTATGCTATAATGAATATATGTTCTATACTTAATCAGGATCTACCCACTGCCTCTTCGTTTTGGTACTTAACCATCCTGGTTCTGCTGCTCGGGCGATAAAAAATCGATGGTTTGCCCCCGCCAGTGGTTATTTTGCGAATGAATTTCCGCAAAACAACCATAAAAATAATTCTTATCTATCAGGGCGTGTTCCTCCAGTACAGCCCCTGAGTAAATACCATAATCATCCGGTTCCACGAGCCTGAGCCATGCCGTTTAAACTTTCACCAAATCCAAGCCTGCCCGTGGCAAAAGCAAGCCAGCCGCTCCCAAAAAGGACGACCGGTCTGCAAAACCTGCCAGTAAACCAGCCGGGAAACCTTCTTTCCCGGCTGCCAAACCTGCCGCGACAGCCTCCAAAACAGCTTCATCATCGGGCAGAAAAACCGCCCAACACCAACCAGCCGAGTCCCTGCCGCCGCTGTTTGACATCTCTGCCGAGCGTAAACTGGATATCCTGGGTGTTTTTCTGGCGCTGGCCGGGTTGGTGATTGCGTTGGCGCTCTTTTCGCTGAGCCGCAGTTCTGTGACCGGTGCGCTTTTGAGCGCGTTGGATTTTCTTTTTGGCTATGGCGCTTATGTTTTTCCGGGTGCGCTGATCCTGTTCGGGGGCTGGTTGGTGCTGCGCAAAATTGACCGCATCCCGCCGGTTTCGGCTGAGCGCGTCTCTGGAATGATCATGCTTTTCCTGTTCATTCAAACTGTGATTCATGCCGCCACAGAAAATGGCGGCTGGATTGGTAGTCTTTTCTATCGCATGCTTAATGATAATCTCGGTTGGGGTGGGATGTTGGTGGCACTGCTGGCCTGGGGAGTCATTGTCCTGACCATGTCTTTTGATGTTTCGGTGCCTGAGTTGGTGACGAAATTGAGACCGCTGGTTGAGCTTATCAGACGCTTGTTTGCAGTGTCTTTGAACAAGTTGCCTCGCTCCAACGCCCAGGATCTGCCCGGCGAGTTGGCCCCCTCTGTGGACGGTTATACCCCACTGAGCCCGTCCACCACCAAACCGGCACATGAACCCCGCACTGCTGCGCTGGTGAGTGCGGATATCGGGGTGCCCGTATCGAGACCTGTCAAACAGGTGGCCTGGGTGCTGCCGTCCATCAAAGAAATTCTTGAAACGGGTAGCGCGCCAGAGGTTAACGATGACTTTGTCGAAAGCCGCGGCCGCTTGATCGAGGAGACCCTGGCTTCCTTTGGGGCACCTTCCAAGGTGGTGCAGATCAGCCGCGGTCCCACAATTACCCAGTTTGGTGTTGAACCGCTTTTTGTCGAATCGCGCGGGGGGCGCATACGGGTGCGCGTCAGTAAAATCGTTGGTCTGTCTGACGATCTGGCCCTGGCGCTGGCTGCACCACGCATCCGCATCCAGGCCCCGGTGCCCGGTCGCAGCTACGTGGGTATTGAAGTCCCCAATAACGAGATGACCCTGGTGACTCTGCGCGATATTCTGGAAGAAGAATCGTTCAATCGCAACCGCAAAGTGCTTTCTTTTGCGTTGGGGCGGGATGTTTCCGGGCAGCCGATTGGCGCAGACCTGGCGGGCATGCCGCACATCCTGATCGCTGGCACGACTGGCTCAGGTAAATCTGTATGTGTCAATGCGATCCTTACCAGCCTGCTGCTCTATAACACCCCGGATGAAGTCCGCCTGGTGCTGGTGGATCCGAAGCGGGTGGAATTGACCGGTTATAACGGCATTCCACACCTGCTTGCGCCGGTGGTGGTGGAAATGGATCGGGTACTGGGTGCTTTGCAGTGGATGACCCGTGAAATGGATCGCCGTTACCATACCTTTGCCCAGGTTGGGGCGCGCAACATTGTTGATTACAACACCCGCATGAAGACCCAGGGCCAGAAAAAACTGCCTTACCTGGTGGTGGTCATCGATGAGCTGGCTGATCTGATGATGATTGCCCCCGAAGAAACCGAAAGAACCATCACACGCCTGGCGCAGTTGGCGCGAGCCACCGGAATTCACCTGGTTTTGGCCACACAGCGCCCCTCGGTTGACGTAGTCACCGGCCTGATCAAGGCTAACTTTCCGGCGCGTATCGCCTTCGCAGTCTCGTCGAATACTGACAGCCGTGTCATTCTGGACCAACCCGGCGCTGAGCGTTTGTTGGGGCGCGGCGACATGCTTTATCAATCTCCGGATGCGCCGGCGCCTGTCCGTTTGCAGGGCGTGTTTGTTTCTGACCATGAAATCCATGCTCTGGTGGATTTTTGGCACAAGCAAAATACCCTGGCTGCACCGGCCGCACCTGGCGACCCGGTGGATTCTGTCGCTTCAAATGTGCCGCTCAAACAGACTTCACTCTTTACTGAAGATATTACCGTCCAGGCTGAAGATGGAGATGTATTAATGTCAGAAGCGGTAGACCTGGTACGTCGCGAGGGCCGGGCTTCGGTCTCGATGCTGCAGCGTAAACTGCGTATCGGTTATACCCGCGCGGCTCGTATGGTGGATGCCATGGAAGAAAAGAAGATCGTAGGGCCGCCTCAGGATGCCACCGGTGTGCGCCCTGTTCTGGATTACGGTCCGGCAGCGCCTCCTAAAGAGATTTAGGTCCTATTCTGTGTTCAAAGCGGTGGTCAAGGAATAGAATGTGCATCAGCCATTACCTATCATCCCAAAACCTGACAGCGTAACCTTCCAAGCGGGCTTTTTTGTTATTGATACGAATGCGGCAGTGTCCAGCCCCCCCGGTGCTGAAAGGGCGGCTGACCTGATTCAGAAGCTGACAGGTTTGGCTTCCATAGCTCATCAGGGCCAGATCCGGTTTGTATTGAAGCCAACCATCCGGGGCGAAGAAGCTTATCACCTGGATGTGGACGAGAGTGGTATTGAAATCAGGGCTTCCAGCACGGCAGGTTTACTTTACGGAGCCCAGACCCTCAGACAGCTGCTTCCGGCAGGTG
>JAPLGT010000116.1:0-9027 GCA_026390035.1 Chloroflexota bacterium | reverse complement strand
AAAAAGCAAAAATCTTTTGGTTTTTCCGCGTACATCCGCGAAAATCCGCGTCCAATTGGGGTTCTCTGCGGGCTTAGCGCTAAAAGCTTGGAAACCACGTTGGTGATAAAGATATAAAAAAGCAACTTATGCGGTATTGCATAAAAAGGTTTTTTTGTGATAATTTTGCGGAATAACTCCCGCAAAATCACCACTTTCCGTGAAGCCCACCGATTTTCAACCATTTGCAAGCAGTCGCTCACGATGGAAAGACCAGACCCTGATTAGCCGCTAATAGCTGCGCTCCTATCACCCGCGCGGACACAACGAATCAATCGTCTTCAGCAGCTCCTTCAACTGCACCGGTTTGCTCAGATACGCAGTCGCACCAGCCTGCATGCAGCGCTCGCGATCACCAGGCATGGCCAGCGCCGTCACCGCAATCACCGGCAAAGCCGCCGTGCGCGCCAACGGATGCGCCCGGATGCGCCGGATCACCTCAATCCCATCCATACCTGGCATCTGAATATCCATCAGGATGACATCAGCCTGGACCTGCTCCAGGCGCTCCAAAAACTCAATCCCGCCATGCGTGGTACTCACTCGAAAATTCCGCGAAACCAAAAAATCTGAGATCAACTCCAGCACCATCTCATTATCATCCGCCATCAAGACCATCGGCCCGACTGTCTGATCATCGAACTTGAACTTCAGCGGGTTTGTGCCCGGCAGCAACCTGGGTTCCAACGCACTCGATTCATCCAGCCACTTAAGTACGATCGTAAACCGGCTGCCCCTACCCGGCAAGCTTTCCACCTCAACAAAGCCACCATGTAAAACCGCCAGGCGCTGCACCAGCGAAAGCCCCAGGCCCGTCCCGGTATTCTGGCGTGAGAGGCTGCTATCCAACTGCATAAACGGCTTAAACAGCTGCGGCAGATCTTCAGCATGAATTCCAATCCCATCATCCCAGACCGCAATCCGCAGCTCGCCTTTAAGCGCATCAGCCTTAACGTCGATACCCAGGTTACCACCATCCAACGTAAACTTGACCGCATTCCCCAGCAAATTGACCAGCATCTGCTTCAGACGGCGCGCATCCGCTTTTAAGATAATCGTAGCCGGCTCCATCCTGAAATTTACTTTTTGATGCTTCTGGTTGGCCATGCCCTTGGTCAGCTGCAGGCTGGCCTGGCAGATATCGCCCAGCGAACAGGTCTCCAGCTGCAGGTCAAACTTGCCCGCCTCAATCTTGGAAAGATCCAGAATATCATTGATCAACGCCAGCAAATGCCGCCCGCTAGCCTCAATATTCTTCACTGCATTACGCTGCTTATCATTTAAATCGCCATACGTCACCATTTGCAGCGCCTCAGAAAGCCCCAGAATACCCGTCAAAGGCGTGCGCAGTTCATGGCTCATACTCGCCAGGAATTCATCCTTGGCGTGCGCGGCCTGCTCAAGTGCCAGGTTGGCAACCTTCAATTCGCGGGTGCGGTCAATCACACGCTGCTCCAGCTCCACGTGTGCCAACAACAGCTCAGCCTCGGCCAGCTTCCGTTCAGTAATATCACGTATCACTACCTGAATACTAACCTCGCCATCAATTTCTACCGGCGAGGCTGCCACCTCCACCACCCGCACCTGCCCGTCCAGGCGGATTATTTTTTCCTCCACTGGCGGCACCGCACTCATCTGGCCTAACATTTGCTCTATTCGCTGGCGAATGAGGGCATGCGAAGACGGATGGAAAATCTCGAACGGAGATTTTCCCAGGATCTGGCCGGGTTCGCTCGCCCCCAGCAGCTCCAACCCGGAGGAATTAATGAAAGTGATGCGATCATGATTGTTGACGAAAATCGCATCCGGCGAGACCTCCACCAGGCTGCGATAGCGTTCCTCGCTCTCGCGCAGGGCCCGCTCTGCCCGCAGCCGGGCCCGGCTGCCGGCATACACCGCCGCAAACAGGATGGCCAGCATCAGGCCCGACGACCCCAGGAAGATTGCGTAGAATTGTGTGTTGCGCGCATCCAACTGTTCCAAATCAACCTGCAAGCGGGCATCCACCTCGCCAGCATGCAGTTCAAGCGCATCAAAAGCATTGTGTAGATCAGTTTCCAGCGTCGCATCCGCACCAGACGGCGGCAAGACACCCAAAATTTTCCGGAAATCTGCGCTGGCTTCGATTAAACCAACCAGGGCAGCCACGGCAGAATCATCCGCGCTGTTTATCCCAAAGTTCGCCCGGTGCAGCTGCAGACTCTGCTCCAGCGCCTTATGTGACTGCCCCACCAGCGCCAGGCCCTGTTTGCGATCAAATGCCGCGTTATCTGCCCCTGACTTTATGACATCCAGATAGCCCTTGATCAAATCAATCCGCGACTGGCGCAGCAGCGCTAATTCCTGGTCATATTGGCCGATAATCCGGCGCTGGTTGACCGTGAACCAGGAAGTCGAACCCGTGATCAGGATCGAGGTCAATACCAGCGCCCAAATCCAGGAAGCAGTTCCAAACCAATGGCCGAGCCTGGCTGCCCCGGCTTTCACTGCGCCGGGCAAATCATCCGCGCTAAAATCGAAGCGGGTCAAAACCAGAAAACGTTCCGAACTACCAATAAACTGGGCCAACTGCTGGCTCCAGGCTTTTCGTAATGATCACTCAGATTTCCAAAAAACCATTCTACCAGACCCGGCCGCGCTCCACATCAGCAATCCGGCCCGCACGCTAAAAACCAGCTGGCCAAAGAAAACCAACCGGGATGACACCAGCCCGTCAGCCTGTCTCACGGCTCGGGCCTGCCATCTGGCAGAGCATGCCTGTGAATTCCAGTGCTATTTTCTAATAAGATATCCATCAACTCAGATAATTCCTTCAACTGGACCGGCTTACTCAAATAAGCATTCGCGCCAGCCTGCAGGCAGCGCTCGCGGTCGCCAGCCATCGCCAGCGCGGTGATTGCGATCACCGGCAAGATCGCCGTACGCGCCAACGGGTGCGCGCGGATGCGCCGGATCGTTTCGATCCCATCCATGCCCGGCATCTGGATATCCATCAGGATGATATCGGCCTGCAGCTCGTCCAGGCGCTGCAAGAATTCGAGGCTGTTCTGGCTGGCAATCACCCGGTAGTTCTGTGAGCTTAGAAAATCTGTCAACAGTTCCAACACCACCCGGTTATCATCCACCAGCAAAACCAGCGGCTCAACCGGCTGACCAAGCTCCGGCTTCAATCGCAGCCGGGCAGGTGCGGGCTTTTGATGGGGCTCCAGCTGCGGACTGACTTGCACCCAGGGCAGCACAATGGTGAAGCGGCTGCCATGCCCAACGCTGCTCTCAATTTCCACGCAGCCACCATGCAGCTCGGCCAACCTTTGCACCAGCGAAAGCCCCAGCCCCGTGCCAGCGTACTGGCGCGAGAGGCTGCTGTCCAACTGTACAAACGGTTGAAACAGCCGTGCCTGGTCTTCCAATTGAATGCCAATCCCATCATCCCAGACCAGCACCCGCAGTTCTTGTTCCAGCACAGAACCGCTGACTTCAACGCCCAGGTTGCCGCCATCCGGTGTGAACTTGATGGCATTGCTGAGCAAATTAACCAGCATCTGCTTCAGACGCCGCGCATCCGCCTTCAGGATAATGGAGGCCGGCTGCATGCTAAAAGTTACCATTTGGTGCTTCTGGTTGGCCATACCCCTGGTCAGCTGCAGGCTGGCCTGACAAATATCTCCCAGCGAACAGGTTTCAAACTGCATTTCAAACCGGCCAGCCTGGATCTTTGAAAGATCGAGGATGTCGTTGATCAAGGCCAGCAGGTGCCGCCCGCTGCTTTCAATATTCTTAATTGCATTGCGCTGCTTATCATTCAAAGCGCCATAGGTTACCATCTGCAGGGCCTCAGAGAGTCCCAAAATACCTGTCAACGGCGTGCGCAGTTCATGGCTCATACTCGCCAGGAATTCATCCTTGGCGCGGGCGGCTTGCTCAAGTGCCTGGTTGGCACGCTTTAGCTCGCTGGTGCGGTCAATCACGCGCTGCTCAAGTTCCACCTGAACCTTCAGCAGTTCGGCTTCCACCCGCTTGCGCTCGCTAACATCCTGGACGGTGCCGATGCTCTTGAACGGGCGGCCCGTCTCGTCAAAACTGACCTGGCCATCCGCATATAAATAATGGATCGAACCATCCCGATGAATGACACGATATTCAAGCGCAGAAGTATCACCGCTTGCCAAATTTCTGGTCATACTGTGGCTGAAGATCTCAACATCCTCGGGATGGATCTGCTTCAAAAGTGATTCCGGCTTGCCATCATACAACTCGGGATCCAGATCAAACACTCGATACATTTCCTTCGACCACTTGACTGTATTCGAGAGCATGTCCCATTCCCAACTGCCAATTTGAGCAATGCGCTGCGCTTCTTGCAGCCCGGCCTCACTCTGCAGCAAGGCCTGCTCGGCCCGTTTCCGTTCGGTAATATCCAGGACCGTGCCCACATAGCGCACCAGCTGGCCTTCGGCATTCCTGAGCGCCTGCCCACGCGCCATGACCCAATACTCCAGGCCATCCTGGTCCAACTCGCGCCATTCAAGCGACAGTCGCCTCCCATTTTGGGCCGCATCCAACACCTCGCGGGCAACCATCTCGCGATCATCCGGATGGATGGTTTGCAACCAGGCATCGAAGGAAGGTTCACAACTGTAAGGCTCCAACCGGTACACTTTCCACAATTCTTCAGACCAGATATTCTTGTTGGTCTCAAGATCCCACTCCCAAATGCCGCCATTCGCCGCCGCCAGGGCCTGGTGCAGGCGTTTCTCGCTTTCGCGCAGGGCGTCTTCAGCCTGCTGCAGCTCACCAATGAAACGGGCCTGCTGCACATTCTGATAGGCAGTTCTGGAGAGTTGGCTGGCCAGCGCCACCAGCGCACTGGCAATCGTTTCAAAACGCTCGAGAGACATGACCGGCACCTGCAGGAAAGCCTCCAGAAAAACGTCTTCATCCAGGCCTTTTTCACGCGCCAGCGCCCGCATACTTTCCATACTCTGGGCTTCATTGCGCACCTGTCCGATCAACCAGGTGGCAATCTGCTGCCCAGCAACTGTAATTCTGGCACCGGTAGACCACAGCCCACCATCCAGGCAAGTCTGCACAAGTACGCCATCCAGCGGGTCTAAGCCCGCACTCGGCACAGCAGATGAGAAACAATTCCAACAACCTTCTCCGGCATTTCCAAGCACGTCTTTGCACAAATGCGTAAAATTACTCGGCGCAGTGATCGCGGTCCCATCCGGATGGGTGATGATGGAGGCCACCCCGGTCGCCAGCGCAAACTGATCCTGGATATTTTGAATCTCTTCCAGGTTAAACAGCTCTTCAAACGCGACCAGGCCAGCTTCCACCGGCTGGGTCAGCGCGATGATCCGTTTTTCAATCATGGCCCTGGCACGCTTGCGTTCGGTGATATCCTGTAAAAAAGTCACCATGCGCCCGCCATCATCCACCCGGTATTGGACACTGACCTCAACCTCAAAATGGCTGCCATCCTTGCGACGGTGCCTGCTCTCAAAACGGTCGCCACCATTGGCCAAAACCATTTCAATATGCGCAATTGAGGCCGCGCTCGTTTCCAAAACCTCCAGATCCGACAAGCGCATACCCAGCAGTTCGGCCCGCGTATAGCCGCTCATCCGGCAGTAGGCCTCATTCACTTCCAGGATCTGCCCCTGCATATCCATCATCCAGAAACCATCCATGGCCGTCTGGATAATGGCCCGGTGCACTTCTTCGCTCCTGCGCAGCGCATCCTCCGCGCGTTTGCGCTCGCTGATATCCTGCTTAATGGCCACGAAATGCGCCAGGCTGCCATCCGCACCCTGCACCGGCGTGATGATTTCCGCCTCGGTATACAGGCTGCCATTCTTGCGCCGGTTGACCAACTCGCCTGTCCAAACATCCCCACCCAGGAGCGTATCCCATAAATTTTTGTAATAAAGCGGGCCTTGCCGTCCGGATTTTAATATACGCGGGTTCCTTCCGATCGCTTCATCTGCCGGGTAACCCGTCAGCACGGTCCAGGCCGGGTTGACCCATTCAATCGCCCCGCTCTTATCGGTAATGATGATCGCATTCGCCACGTTTTCGAGCGCAGCTCTCTGCAAGCGCATGGTATCTTCGGCCCGCTTCAAGTCTGAAATATTGCTGACCTGGGCAATCGAATACAGCGGCTGCCCGCCATCAGCACGCACCATCGAAAGATCCAGGAGCACCCAGACCAGATCCCCATTCTTGTGAATAAAACGCTTCTGCAGCTGGCAGCTCTCAACCTCGCCATCCACCAGCGGTCGGAAAATATCCCGATCGGCCGCCAGGTCATCCGGGTGGGTGAGTTCCTGGTAGCGCTTCGCCAGGAGCTCCGGCATGCTGTAGCCCAGCATAGTGCATAAAGCCCGGTTCACCTTTAAGTAGCGCCCATCCAGCGCAGTCAGCGCCATGCCGTTCCCAGCAAACTCAAATGCGTTTGAAAAGCGCTGGTTACTTTCATACAGCTCATTCTGGATGCGTTTGCGCTCGGTCACATCCCTGGCTGACCAGAGGATATGACTGCACCTGCCGAATGGATCCAGCACCGGTGAAATCGAGACATCCAGCGCCAGCATTTTGCCAAATATTTCACCTTCCATTTCATACGGCAGCGCGCGGCATTCTGCCACCACGTGGCGGTAATTTTCCAGCTCGCGGTCGACGTCTTGCTTCGGCAACTGCATGCCTGCCGAAAGATATTCTTGCCTGTCCATGCCAATCTCAGGCGCTGGCGCACCCGGCATAACCCTCTGGGTGAACTCCAGAAAGGAGCGGTTGACCATTTCGATGATGAAATGGTCGCCAGGTTCCACGCGCAATAACACTTGCGCGTCTGAACTGCTGTTAAATACCAGCTCAAACTGGGCCATATTGGCCCGCAGCGCGCGTTCAGATTGTTTGCGCGCGCTGATATCGCTTGAAAGCGTGACAGAGATATAGGCTTCCCTGGTTTTGACAACAAATGCGTTCGTCTCAACCCAGGCTTGCGTGCCATCTGGGCGGTAAATTTCGCCTTCATAAACCTGGTTCAGGCGCTGCGACTGGCCTGTTTTCAGGATCTTCATGATCAAATCCTGCAGCTGCGCCTGCACTTCGGGTGTTTGCAGCGCTTTCGGCATGAACATGAGTTGAATTTCCCAGCCCGGCCGGCCGAGTACCTCCGTTTTCGTCAACCCATATATTTTTTCTTGTGCAGCGTTCCAGCCCACAATATTGCCCTGCTGGTCCAACATCAAGACGCCGTTGGGCGATTGTTCCACCAACTGCCGGAACTTGTCTTCGCTCTCGCGCAGGTCTTGTTCGGCATCCACACGTTCGCTGATATCCATGACCTGCGCTTGCAGCGAGATCAGCTTTCCCTGCGAGTCAAGCAAAGCCGAGTTGTACCACTGGCAGGTGATGACTGAGCCGTCTTTGCGATAATTACGGCTGGTGTGGCTGGTATTTGGCTTGCGCCCGGCCAGCATTTCTGCTCGCTGCGCCAGTACCCAGCCGGCATCTTCTTCGTGAAACCAGCCCACCTGGTCGATGTGTTTATCCAGCACCTCGCGGGCCGTCCAGCCAAACATTTCCTGTGCCCGGCCCGACCAATAGGTGATGTTTAATTCGCTGTCAAACTGCACAACCGCCAGCGGCGTATTCTCAATATGAAAGTTCAACTGTCTGAGCGTATTCTGCAGCTTTTCTTCAACCTGTTTGCGCTCGCTGATATCACGCACAATCCCTTGCAGCCTGCCATCCGGCAGCATTTTTCCGCTGATCTCGACCGGCAGCAGCCAGCCATCCTTACGCTGCAGCCGGCGCTGCGAAAGCACCACCTGGCCCATTTTCAATTCATCCAAAAAGAAAGGCTCAATCACCCGCTCAGAAAAGGTTACCAGCTCGATCAGATTTAGTTTCAAAATTTCTTCGCGCGTATAACCCAGCATCGCACATGCGCTTGGGTTCACATCCACCAGGTTGCCCTGCGGGTCAGCAATAAAAATACCGTCCGAAGCCTGCTCGATCAACGTACGGTAACGTAGCTCGCTGTTTTTAACCGCCTCTTCAGCGATCCTGTGTTCCTGGCGTTTACGCGCCTGGGCCAGCTCGCGTTCCAATACCGGCGCTAACCGCGCCAGATTATCCTTGCTTAAATAATCCTGGGCGCCGGCTTTCATCAGCGCCACGGCGATCTCGTCGGTAATTTCTCCCGATACCACAATAAAAGGAATATCCAGCCCGCTTTGAATCAAAAGATCCAGCGCCGCTGGACCAGTAAAATGTGGCAGCGAATAATCTGCCATGATGATTTCCCAGGAACTTGCCTGCAAGGCCGCCTGCATTTGGGCGGCAGTCTCAACTCGCTCGTGCTCAACAGCGTAGCCTGTCCTGGTGAGTTGCCGCAGGATCAGGCTGGCATCGTTTTCAGAATCTTCAACCATCAAAACTCGCAAGGGTCTTGGCATACGGGCCTCAGATAATTCTAAAGTTTTTAGCGCGTCAGGGTAAAGTACCAGGTGAAGAATAACGCCAAAAAAAACATTATCCATCCTGATTGTACTATCAATCATCGTCACAATAATAAGAACTCAAGCGTTTTTCAGCCTGGGCACTTTACAAAAAAGATATCTATTCCCGGGCACCAGTTTCAGGCCATCACCATCGCACCCCGCGCCGGCCAAAAGCGCGATAATCGCTGGGCTGCCCCGCCAGTGGTGATTTTGGGGAAGCTCCAACCCCACAAATCACCACAAAAAAATAATCCTCATCTATCTGGGATGGCTCCCGCCATCCGCCAATCGCCATCGCACCCCGCGCCGGCCAAAAGCATGCTCATCGTTGGGCTGCCCCGCCAGTGGTGATTTTGGGGATGCTCCAACCCCACAAATTACCACAAAAAAATATAATCCTCATCTATCTGGGATGGCTCCCGCCATCCGCCAATCGCCATCGCACCCCGCGCCGGCCAAAAGCGCGATAATCGCT
>JAPLGT010000149.1:0-20610 GCA_026390035.1 Chloroflexota bacterium | reverse complement strand
GTTAAAACTATTTCTGTAGCTTTTGGAGATGGCATTTTTTCTTCTCTGCTTTCTGTTTTAGCTAAGTTTAATCACTGCCAACTCACTGGTCAACCTTTTTTTCCTATCTTCATTATCATTTACGCCGAAGTGTACTAGTTTTTATCCTTGCTTTTCCATCGCTGATTGCCATGCTAAACACCCTGACGATTGGGGTCATCGAGCGTACTCGCGAAATCGGTTTGATCCGGGCTGTGGGCGGCACTCAGAAACAAATTCGGTCGATGGTGCTGCTTGAAGCGCTGCTGTTGGCAGCCATGGGGGCGGTATTCGGCATAATGGGGGGCTGTATCTCGGTTATGTGTTTGTGATTGCCACCAGGGTTATATTTCCCTTGCGATATTATTTTCCTTTGGCCGGGATCTTGGTTGCGATTGCGATTGGGCTTTTGTTTGGTGTGCTGGCCGCTTTCATTCCAGCCAGGCAGGCTGCGCGCTTAAATGTGGTTGAGGCTCTGCGTTTCGAATGATCCTGATGAATTTTTAGAAAAAGAAAACAACCGGGGTTATTTCAACCGCCGGTCGTTTTAATAATTATCAGTGTTTAATTGTGCGCCAGGCTTAGATCGTCGCTTCAGCCACCTGAATAATTTGGCTACCAGTGTGGAAAGCGATGTAATTGGCGGCCCATACGGTAGGTTTTGAGTTGGCGTTTTTGAGTGACCTGAGCCATAATTCTGACGGGATCAGGTTGAAGGGTGGCAGTGTGCTGAGAATACCCATCATAACTACGTTGGCGGTGCGCCCGCTGCGGTCACCCAATTCAAGTGCTTTTGAGAGCACATCCACCTCGACGACATTGTAACCTTCAAGGCTTGAGTTTATTTGCTCATCGCTCGGGTATTGGTCTTCTGGCAGGTCGGGGGGAACGATCTTTGTGTCTGCCAGGATGATAGTTCCGCCGGGTTTTAGCATTTCCAGGAAACCGGGGCGCAATACTTCGCTTTTTTCCATGACGATCAGGCAGTCGGCCGTACCGGGCAACAGCACCGGGCTGCTTACATTTCCGCAGCTAAAGGTGCTAATCACAGGTCCGCCCATTTGAGCCATGCCGTGAGTTTCGCCTTTGATGATGTTGCGATCAGCATAACCTGCCAAAAACGCCAATTTTGACATGACACTGCCAAAAAAGAGATTACCCTGGCCCCCCACTCCGCGGATGGCAAGCGAGAGTCTGGCTGGCAATTCAGTTTTTGAGATGACTGGGAGACTGTCATCCTGTGACGGTTCTGCAAATTTTGGCAGGGCTGGCAAATTCAGATCGCGCAGATCGACTGCTTTGAGAACGTTAGTCGGGCACATTTGCGCACAGGCGGGTGTAGATCCGCCGCAGCCGCTGCACAGGTTGTTTACCACTGGGATGCCACTTGCATCGAGCTCGAGGCCAGGGCAAACCAGGCAGGCATTACACTTCTTGCATGCATCTGGTTCGACCAGTACACGCTGGGTGCTGGCTGGAACCATCTGGACGCAGACCCCGTCGCTGACTACCAGGGTGGTGTAGACCCCTTTTTCTGCTTCCGCTAAGGCGGTTTTCAGGGTCTGGCGCAGGTTTTTCTTCTCATAAGCGCCGACGGAAACCACATTTGCGCCATGGGCTTTTAATGATTCGGTCAGATTGAAGCGCATGCTTTCCCCGGCCAGGTTTTTTGGCGAAGTAGGCGATGGTTGGCCGCCGGTCATCCCTGCCCAAGAGTTATCCAGGATGACCTTTACACCGGGCATGTTGCGGTAAACCGTATTACGCGTGGCATCCATCCCGCTGTGACATTCGGTTCCATCTCCGACGACGCTGATACAGCGTCCTGCTTGCTCGGGACGGGAAAACACATAACCGAGGCGTTCAGATTCGCTGGCACCCATCGCCAGCCCGGTATCCAGTGCGTTCATGAAATAGAGCAGAGTGTTGCAACCGATGTCGCCGAAGACTGTGTCCAGGACCTTTTTCTTTTTTAGAAGTGATATTTCCTGGGCAATCAATCTGTAGGGACAGCCTGGGCAGATGACAGGCGGGCGGTACACGGGGGCGGCTGCATTTGTTTGTTGATGGGTCGCCAGGCCCATTTTTTCTGCTACCAACGCCGGGGTCCATTCGGTCAGGGAGCTGAAGGCTTCCTTGCCGCTCACCTTGAAACCAGCATTTTCGATGGTTTCCTGTAAATAACGATAGCCGTCTTCTATTACGTATATTTCGCCATCAATTGACTGGCAGAAATTACGGATCAATTGCATGGGTAAAGGATTCGTGAATGCCAATGAGAGCAGATCAAATTCGGCTCCCAGGGTTTCTTTGACTTCACGCACATACAGGTCACCGATGCCGTAGGTGATTACACCAATTTTTGCTTTTTTGGTGACACCTGTGTGGGCTGATTTTTCCCACTTATTAAGCGGGCTTTTTTCGACCATTTCCAACAGGGCCGGCATGCGTTCTGCCAAAACAGTGTCGTAATTTTTTCGGGCAATAGCGGGCAGGACGTTGAAAGATTTCAGACTTTCAGGCATATGAACTGGTTCATGTTGTTCTGCCGGCATCAGGTGGACCAGACCTTCACTGTGGCACAGGTTCCCATTCGGCATCACAACCACCTGCGTTTTATAGGTTCGCGAGATTTTCACAGCGAGTGCGGCAGATTCGTGCATTTCCTGGTGATTCCGTGGTTCAAAAACAGGCACGAAGCAGCTTTTGAACAAATAACGCGGGTCCAGGGTGTGCTGCGTGGAACTGGGGGTGAAATCGCTGGCGATGTAATAGACCAGGGCACCGCGTGGTTGCACGAATAAGGCGCCGCTGGTGAAGATGTCACCAGCCTGGAAGAGCCCAGGGATTTTCATGGTCACAACACAATCTCGTCCGGCCAGGGAATGACCATGCCCTACCGCAGCTGCCACGGCTTCATTTATGGACCATCCAACTTTGATTAGATCCTGCACTTGCGAAAGACCGCGGTCTATCACCTCTGTGCTGGGGGTGCCTGGATAACCATCGACAGCATGCACGCCCCCGCGTACACAACCAGTTGCGAAAGCCATATTTCCCTGTAGAACTTCGGCTTGCCCGGCGGGTGCCTGGCATAATTCTTTGACTGTGTTTTTCATATTGGAAAATCTCCTTACCCGGTTGTCACAGCAAGCATTCTGCTGGAGTATTTTGCCAGTTAACAGCATACCGGGATCCGGCCAATAAAAAAGTAGCGTATGCTACAAAATTAGCTGCAGGTTAGCACCTTTTTGATATGACAATCGTCCTATGTCATTTCCCGGAAACAGCCTCAGCCAGCCGGCACAGCCCAGGAAAATCGAGGATCTCGAGCGATTTTTTGGAAAAACGTTGAATAATGCCCATTTGTTTTAGTCGGCTGAGAGCTTTCGTGACTGTCACCCTGTGGACGCCCATCAGACGGGCCATATCGTTTTGGGTAAGATCGGGTTGAAGGTGGACCTGCTTTTGTCCTTCGGCGATTGCCCCTTGCTTAAAATGAGCCAGATAGACCAGCATTTTGCAAACGCGCACAAAATTATCGTTGTTGAGGCTGTCCTGCAGAAGCACACCGTACATACGAATCTTATATGCGGCGGCGCGGATCAATTCGATCAATAGCTCGGGATGTTGATGGGCAATCGTTCCTTCCAGCATTTCACGGCTGAAAAAGTAGCATTCGCAGTCGCTCCGGGTGCGCACTCGCGCCTCGCCACTGTCTCCGGCTACAAAACAAGAGACTTCTCCGAATACACAGCCGGGTCCCACGTAGTAGAGAACTTTTTCAGGTCCGTGCAGAGTGTGCAGGATGATCTCTACAGCACCTTTTTTTACATAATAGATACCGTTGATTGGAACGGCAATATCGAATACCTGGCTGCCTTTTTGGAAGGTGCGCCGGATGCCCAGGTGAGTGACAAGCTCCCACCCCGGGCATAAATTCTCGAAAATTGGCAGCTCGTATTGCATATGCTAAACCTCGTATGGCGAGTAATTATCGGTGCGAGTCTTGGAAACCCTGGTTGTTAGAGCGAGCTGAGCAGTTTGCGGGTACAACGACAATATCTTTTCTTATCGCGGGCTAACCAAAATGAAAATACCCATTCTGGGGGTCATCTATTCCCGAATGGTTTGGGGGGCAGAGATTGAAGGTAGAGCCAGACGGCTTCCAGCTCTGTATCGGTCATAAATTTATAGGAAGACCAGGGCATATACTGTGGATTGATCTCGCGGTTGTGTCGGGTGGTCCCGGTTCGAATTATATTAAAGAATCCTTGTTTATCCCAATAAGGCATAAAACGATCCTGGCTGACCGTCAAATTGGCAGCCGATGGCCAGCCTTCAGGAAAACCTGGGATTTTTCCACCGGATAACCCCGGACCATGACACACTTTACAAGAAGGTGTCAGATATTCTCCAAATTCCGATGTAACCGCTTGCTTGGGAGAGACCGGGCGTGTGGCAGAGTGTGGGATGAGTTCAGCCGGGACGAAGGTGATGGATTTTACAAAAAACATGGCGGCCCGCCCAGTCAGCGAGAGCGAACTCGCGGGTTGGACGTGATCTGCCGGCAGCGCACTCTTGATATAACCAATCACGGCACCCAGATCACCATCACTTAAAAAATAAAATTCTATGGATGGCATGAATAACAGGGCCTTACCGTTAGGGCGTACCCCGTGACGAATTGTTTTCACCCAATCGATGTCTGAATATGTGCCCCCAACACCACCTTTGCCGTTGGTCAGGTTGGTGGCGATCACTGCACCCAGGGCAGGATCAGATAAATACACTTTTCCCTCCAACTTCTCTCCATGACAGCTTTCACAGCCTCGGATTTGAAAAATATGCTTGCCATTCTCTACATTGGTCTCTACGTTGGAAACAGGTACTTGTTCGTCTGGTACAACATAAATCCGCTCCAGTCGGGATTGGCTGGAAATGTAAAAAACAGTCCCACCCAGGCTGACCATCACAACCAGGATAAATAATCCAACCCCTGTCCATTTTAGAAATGGTTTCATAATTTCTCGCACATTATAATCAGCCCCGTCTGGAATCTCCATGACGGGGCTGGTGGTTAACTACAACAAGAAAACCCTCGACTGGCCTATTCGCCCTGTTGGATCTGGGCCGCGCGAAGGGTGTTTTTCATGAGCATTGCGATTGTCATCGGGCCAACGCCACCGGGGACAGGTGTGATGAAACCAGCGACTTCTTTGGCCTCGTCGAAGTTGACATCTCCAACCAAGCGATAGCCGCTCTTTTTGCTGGCATCTGGTTTGGAATTGATGCCTACATCGATGACTGCTGCGCCGGGTTTGATCCAATCGCCGCGAACCATTTCACTTCTGCCAATGGCCGCAATCAAGATATCGGCCTGGCGAATGACGGCCGGTAAATCCTTGGTGCGCGAATGGCAAATTGTTACAGTGGCGTTCTTTCCAATCAATAAGAGGGCTGCGGGCATGCCAACGATATTTGATCGACCAAGAACGACTGCATTGGCACCTTCAATTTTTACGCCAGCCTGTTCGAGCAGGTAAATGCAGCCGTAAGGGGTGCATGGCACAAACAGGGGTTCGCGACCTTTTTGGGCGAGCCGGCCGATATTGATTGGTGAGAATCCGTCCACGTCTTTTTCTATGCTTATCAGCTGTAGGACACGCTCTTCGTTCAAGTGGGATGGCAGCGGCAATTGAACCAAGATGCCACTGATCTCTTTATCAGCGTTTAGATCACGAATAACTTTCTCTAAATCATCCTGGCTGATGTCAGCAGGCAGGTGGTGGTTGACAGAGCCCATGCCAAGTTCCTGGCAGGCTTTTCCTTTGGCGGCTACATAAGTGGCCGAATCGACTCGATCGCCGACGAGAACGGTGGCCAGGGTCGGTTTTTGTTTACCGGCGGCCGTACGCTTTGTAACTTCAACAGCGACATTGTCGCGCACTTGCTGGGCAATAAGTTTTCCATCAATGAGTTGGGCTGTCATTTTTATCTCCGAGTGATATTTGTGATAAGGGTAACTAATTAATTATATACCGAGCGGATTGTCTGACATAGTGACAAATGTCAATTAACTTGTAAGACAGCTTCCCCATTAAACCGGCTCTCTTTCAAGTCTTGTAAAGCACGATTAGCGATATTGAAAGGGTAGATATTTACAGTCGATTTAACGCCCGCCAGTAGGGCCAGCGCGAGAAATTCTTCGCCATCTTTGTATGTAGCGTTGGCTACCGAACGGACAGTACGCTCGCCGTATATTTTTTCGTAGGGGAAAGCTGGAATTTCGCTCATGTGGATGGCGTTAATAACGACTGTACCACCGGGACGAACGCATTCAAGGGCTCGCACAACCAGGCCGCCTGATGGTGCAAAGATAACGGCCTGGTCCAAGGTTTTCTCGGGGTTTTGTCCGGCACTACCGGCCCAGGTTGCGCCCAAGGAGCGAGCATGTTCTTGGTGCGCAATCGCGCGCGTAAAAACCGAAACCTTGCACCCCCAATAGCGCAATATTTGGATGCACAAATGGGCGCTTGCGCCAAAACCAAACAACCCAACGTGATCTCCCGGCGTAATCTGAGCTTTTTTGAGGGAGCGGTAGCCGACAATTCCTGCGCATAGCAAGGGCGCAGCCTGTTCATTTGATAAAGCGTTTGGGATTGGCAGAACGTAGCTGGCTTCCGCCAGCATATATTCGGCAAACCCGCCATCCACGTGAAAACCTGTAAAACGGGCATTTGGGCACAAGTTTTCCATTCCGCGCAGGCAGAATTCACAAGTTTCACAGGCAGAAAATAACCATGGTACACCGACGCGCTGTCCCAATTGCAGCTGGCCTCGCTGTAAGTGCCCAGGTCTGGTTGGTTGAATGGGCGAAACTGCATCAAGCGTGCCAACCACCTGGTGTCCTATGGTGATGGGGAGCTGAGGAGGGTGGATTTCCCCTTCTGCAGTATGCAGGTCGGTATGACAAACACCGCAAACAGCAACTTTAATGCGCACCTGCCCAGGCCCTGGTTCAGGTATGGTTCTATCTTCAATATAAAGTGGATTAGTTTCGATTGGGGCGGGGGAGCTTAGGCGGTAGCTTTTCATAATAATATTGTATAACAATATCAGAAGTACAGTTGACTAAATAGGGCCGCCTGGTTCTAAAAGCTCGCCGGTCATTCCATGTTCGTTGAGCCCGGTTAATTTAATGGCATCCAATTTATTCCACCTGAGTTCGGGGGCATTGGTGCTAACCCGGATGTAGTTACCAGTCAGGCCTTCGATCTGCCAGCCTGTTTCGTTGCGTGTGGCTGAAGCTTCCCACAAGACCGGAAGTGTTGCGCCAATGAAACCTTTTCGGTATGCGCTGGATGTTTCCGCAAAAACTGAATGGAGCATTTGACTGCGTTCTTTGCGCACTTCCGCGGGTATTTGATCCTTGATGCGGGCGGCCGGGGTGCCTGGTCGGGCTGAATAAGTAAATACATGCCCGCCAGCGAAGTTCATTTCTCGGGTAAAGGCCAGTGTTTCGTTGAATTCCAGCTCGTTTTCACCTGGAAACCCGGCGATTAAGTCGGTTGTGATCGCGACATGGGGAATGGAACGTCTGGCTGCATTAATCAGGTCCCGGAAAGAATCCGGTGTGGTTTTTCGCAGCATACGCTTGAGGGTTGCAGAACTCCCAGATTGAAGTGGCAGGTGTAGATGCGGGCAAAGCCGTTTATCAGCCCAAAGGGAGAAAAAATCTTCCTGCAGATCCCAGGGTTCCAGTGATGACAGCCGCAAGCGTGGCATGTCGGTTTCTTTTAATATTTGGACAATCAATTGCTGAAGGTCCTGGCCAAAATCCTGCCCCCAGGAACCCAGGTGTACGCCCGTCAGGACAATTTCTCTTGCCCCGCCTTTCAGGGCAGCCTGAATATCCGCAATCACATTGCTGGCAGAGCGTGAGAGACTGGCTCCACGCGCGATTGTGGTGATGCAAAAAGTACAGGCATTGTTACAACCATCCTGAACCTTGATAAAGGCACGTGTACGTTGGCGTAGGCCTGGAATGGGGATACGTGAAATCGGTTCCAGATCGTAGGGTAAGATGTTCTGATCTGATGCCGCTTTTCCCCCCCCGTGCTTAGACTTCAAGAAGTCTTTGACGAGCGTGTCCTTCCGATCGTTGGGAACGACTACCAGTACATTTGGCAGATCTGCGGCTTGTTGCGGTTGGAGCGTTGACCAGCAGCCGGTTGCAATGATTTTCACCGCTCCTACCCTGGCCGCCCTGCGGATTTTCTGTCGGGAATCTGAAGCGGCCTCTGCTGTAACCGAGCAAGTATTAACCACAACCAGATCCGCTTGATCAGGCGCGGAAACGATGGCATGCCCTTCTGAGCGGAATTGCCCGGCCATTTGCTCGATCTCAGCCTGATTTAGCCGGCAGCCGACCATGTCTAGGAAAATTTTCATAAGCAGTGATGCTTGCGTCTTTTTACCGGTGCCTTAGGATCGATACGGAAACAGTTCAATTCTTTACAATGCTTCTTTTTGTAAGACCTACGGTTTGTAAACTACAAAATTATCAAAATACACATCGGGGCCAGGTTGGTCAAAGGATCCGGCTAAAATCCCGACGTCACCAGATGCAAAATCAGCATCTTTGGCTGAAGCTACAAGTGTATTATTGACATACATGGTGAGCGAGCTTCCAATACAGTCCATTCGGATGCGATTAATCTGGCTGCCCGTCAAAATGGAGTTATGGGGCTGCATTTCGCTGCCGGTCAACAGACTGGTTTGACCATCCTTATTTTTGCCAATACCATAATATCCATCGGCGCTGATCGTACCAAAATAGAAATTCTTGTCATCTTTTAGCCGGCAAACCAGTCCCATGCGGTTTGCTTGTGGCCCAGAGACAGGCATAACGCTCACTTCCGAATGGGTCGAAGAAAAGTCCTTGCCGGGGTGGGTCCACAGGTTGACCTTCTTTTTGTTAACCACCAGGTGGTAAGCCCCATCGGTGTAACCTGCGATACCTTCCGGCTGGTTAAGTTCACCCCAGCCACTCTGAGAATCGCCGAAGAAATCCTGGTACAGCACGCCGCCTGAAGGAACCAGGCTTTCCGCGATGCTGGATGTGCTGCACGCCAGTGCGGGGATAAGAAGGAGGCAAAAGAGCAGGGTCAATGGTTTCACAATGGTTTATTTTACCTAAAAAATAGAATTACGGGAAATATCGCTCGACGAGTTTTTTTGCCTGGTTGCCGTAAGTGCCTTGCGGATCGCTTTCCAGGGTTTGTTGAAATTCGAATTTCGCTTTGTTAGACTGACCGGATTGCATATACAGCAAGCCGAGGTGGAAATGATAGATATACGCCTGATCGGCTGAACCGTCAACTGCCAGGGCTTTTTTGAACATTACCTCAGCTGCTTCTCTTTGACCTGTCGCCATTTGTGCACGCCCAAGCATATCCATATATGTCGGGTTGGTCGGGTTCAATGCAAAAGCGCGCAAAGCTGCGCTAAGCCCGTAATCTTCGATATAAGCCTCGTTTTCCACGCAAAAAGCAGCCAGGGCATACCAATTACCGGCTTCTTGGGGTGCCAGGTTGACTGCTTGCGTGTAGGCGTTTAATGCTTCCGGTAAATCCAGCCGGGCAGATGCAGCCCCCAACGCAACCCACCAGCTTGGGTTTCCTGGTTCCAAGTCGGTTGCAGTTTTGAACTGTTGTCGGGCTTGTTCGGGTTTGCCGGTCTGCTGCCAATAAGTGCCCAGCATGGCGTGGATGGCAGCTGAGTTCTGGTCGAGTATTAAACCCTGTTCCAGGGCTGCCTGTGCCGCGGGCATATTGTTTTGTTGGCGAGCCAAACCCAACCAGGCCCAGGCATTGGCGTATTGTGGATCTGTGTTGACGGCACGCGTAAAGGCTTGTTCGGCCAGCGTCCATTCGCCCAATTGGGCCAGTGCCTGTCCACACCTCGCCAGGCGATAGGCTGGGTTTTCTGTGGGAGATTTTAATGCAGAAATGAGGGTGTTTAGTCTGGTTGCTGTGTTCGTGGACCTGGAAGCAGCCATGTTTAAATATGTCAGGGCTTCGGGGGCAGCAAGCGCAGCCAATAAGCGCCCCAAACGTTCGTTGGCATCTGGGTTGGATGGCTCAATCCCAAGCCAGAGGTTAAGCAGGTTTTCCTCTTGTTTAAATTCTTTACGGTTGTGGTAAATCTGGATCAGCCGCGGGCTGATTTTCACCAGATCTTGATTCTGGTATAAGAGATCTTCCCATTCTGTCCTTGCTTGATCTATTTGTTTATTTGCCAGGTAAGCATCACCGAGTGCAACCTGTCCGCTGGATGAAAGTGAGCCTTTTTTTCGGGCTGTGAGTAGTAGTTGAATCGTGCGCTGTGGATCGTTTTGGGCGAGCAAACCAGCCTGTTCATATAAGTCCACCGTCCAGAACAGGAATTTTGCAGCGGTTTCATAATGAACGGAAGCATCTGAAGCATCGATGGCAGTCTTTGCCAACCAAAGATTGGCGTAACCAACACCGAGCGGTGGGATCCCAATCAATGCGACCAGGATTAATAAGACCAGGGCTTTTTGATTCCATTTCATGTCGTTGATATTATACGTCCCAGCGTCTGTAACAAACGTACTGATTTAAGATGAGTAGCTGGCAAGCTCCAATCATTTTCCGAATAGTTTGCGGGTCCGCTTTACAATGTTTGATCTCGGATGTGATTGGCTATATTCCCAGCCCTGGTCAGACCGATAATTTGGGCAAACAAAGACAAAATGAGTTTGCAGCATTGTCAGAATGTTTTCTTCGGAAAAACGTGTCCTGTGGTTATCAGTTTTGTAAGCAGTAATGGGGGCGAAACCCGACGATGCCCGCTTGTTGAGTGTTGGTGTTCGCCCAAGTTTTAAGTAAGCCGTGCTATAATTCTTAACACGTCATATGCAACTTTTCACTGATCTCGCCTCATTTCTCGCAAACCCGCCTGGGAACCTGGTTTATATTCTGGCGGTGGCTTTTACATTAATCGGCTCACTTCAGGGGGCTATAACGCAATGGCGGATATCTGGTTTTCCTCAGATGCGGCGCCTGGCGTTTGGGCTGGCGCTGCTTTTGGTGATCCAGCTGGTTCTCTTCATGCTAAGTGGTTTAATGGAACAGGATGTGATCCTGGGCAGGCAGCTTCTGCCAGTTTTTGATCGCACAGCCTTATTATTAAGCGTGATTTGGATGATCTGGTTGTGGGCTTTCCCTGAGTCTTCGCGCCCTGGCGATGCTGCTACAGTATTGATGAGTTTACTTATCATCGCTGGTGCAGTTTTTGGTTCGGTTGCATACCAGGTTGAGAACCAACCTGTCGGAATGTTTAACTCGTCCAATCAGGCCTTTTATTGGAGTTTGAGCGGTTTATTAATTCTTGTGCCTGGATCTATTTTACTTTTTGTGCGCAAGCCTGCAAGTTGGGGAACTGGTTTGGTAGTGGCGGTCATGGCCATGCTGGGCTTTTTGTTGGATTTATTATTCCCTGCTGGTCAAGGTGATTTTTCTGGGATTGTGCGCTTCTTTATACTTGCTGCATACCCGCTTTTGCTGACCCTTTCGACGCGCTACCCAGCCACACCATCCAATCATTTACTGGTTCGCTCCGTGGGCGAAATTTCAGGAAGTGAAGGTGAGACACAGGAACAGGATGGGGAAGAAAAAGCCTCTCCGGCGCTGCGTGAACACCGCCGATACAGCACTGATCCGAAAACCTTGCAATCCCTACTAAGTCTGGCCGCTGAGGCCGATCCAACCAGAATCAATCAGTATATTGCCCGTTCAGTAGCCCAGGTCTTGCTTGTTGATCTGTGCTTTTTGATATATCTTGGCGAAGATAAAAACTCACTTTATATTGCGACTGGTTATGATCTGATCCGTGAAGAAAATCTCGATAGTGGGATTGTGAGCAGAGAAGCTGTTCCGATGCTCGCAAATGCTGTCTTGCGAGGACGTTCTTTGCGCTTACCGGCCAGTACTACATCATCAGATATTAAAGGGTTGGCAGATTTGCTTGGTTTACCCAACCCTGGAAATTTGCTGAACGTGCCGATCCTTTCAGAAAAAGGTCCGATTGGAAGTATATTGCTTCTCTCGCCATATTCCAACCGCGAATGGAGCGCAGACGACCAGACTTTCCTGACCAGCATTGGGACAGCACTGGTACCGATTATTGAGCGCAGCCAACGAGTGAGTGAAGGCGAACAGGATCGCGAGCGCGCTCAAAATAACGCCAAGGATGCTGTGGATCAGGCTATGCGGCTTAAGAACGCAAACGAAGACCTGACTAACCAGCTGGAAGACTTAAAAAGAAAATTAGAGCAGGCAGCCGTCGAGTTCTCCCAACAAAAGGAATTGTTGGAGTCCGCCAGACCCTTTGAACAGAATCTGGAAACCGCTATCGGCGTTGATGCGATTGCTGAAAAAGCCCAATTAGAGAGCGAGCTGCGCATGGCGTTGGCGGAACTGGCGCGCATTCAAAACCAATTGGCAGAATCAAATGTGAAAATCCTGCATTTGGAGAGCAAACCTCTTGCAACTATCTCGACCGATCAGGCCGAGGTGATCACATCCATATCGCAGGAACTGCGTCAGCCGATGTCATCTATTATCGGTTACGCCGAGCTGCTTCTGGGCGAGTCAGTTGGTATTTTGGGTGCTTTGCAACGCAAATTTATTGAGCGGATTCGCACATCAACAGAGCGAATTGGCAGTCTGGTGGACGACCTGATCCAGATGGCTACACTCGAATCTGGTCTTTTGGCAGTCGAACCCGAATCAGTCGATCTAAATCTGATTATTGATAATGCCATGGCGTATACGTCCAGCCAGATGCGGGAAAAGAATATTACGCTTCGAATTGATATCCCTGAGGACTTAAAAACGCTATACGCTGATCGGGAAGCACTCCAGCAGATCCTTATTCATTTGTTGCAGAATGCTGGTGCAGCCTCGCAAGTGGAAGGTTCGGTTACGCTGCGTGTTCGCAAACAAAAAGAGGGCGAGAACCAACATGTTATTATTCAGGTTAGCGACACTGGAAGTGGCATCCCCAAGGAAGACCTGTCTCGTGTTTTCTCGCGGCTTTATCGTGCAGAAAATACCCTGATCCAGGGTGTGGGGGATACTGGTGTTGGGCTTTCGATTGCCAAAACACTGACGGATGCTCAGAATGGGCGTATATGGGTTGATACTGAAATGGGATCTGGTTCAACATTCAGTGTCTCGCTTCCATTAAGGGCAGTTGCTCCAGCTGAACTGCCAGAAGGTGCTTGATCGATGGAATCTTTGCGACAGATCGGTATTGGCATTCTGCTTGCGGCAATATCCATTACTGTTATTTTGGGAGGATTTACGCTTGCGACGGCTGAAGGAAATTTATCAACCAGTGTCCTGGTAACCGAAACTATCCAAGCTGTTATCCCTACCGATCTTCCGACGGAGCTTCCGCCGACCGAATTAGCTCTGCCCAGCGCAACTGCTGTGGCGAGCTTGACTCTTCAACCGACCCAAACCACCGTCGCAACCACTTCAACACCAATCGTTGCAAATACTTCCCTGCCAACCATGGCGTCCATATCAACGTCAACATCCCACCCAAGCGCTACGTTTTGTTCAATGCCGGCAGGCTGGATTTCGATTGTTGTTCAACCATTTGATACACTCGGCACAATTGCCCAAACCTATCAAATGTCTTCGGCAACCATTAAACAGGGTAATTGTATGACGAGTGACCAGCTAGTGGCGGGTAAACAGTTATTTGTACTTCCCAGACCTGCTTCTACACAAATTGCAACATCCGTTACTTGTGGTGCACCCTATGGATGGATCAATTACTATGTGGTTTCTGGGGATACATTGTATGGAATTGGTACCCGTTATCGTGTCTCAGTCTATGATTTGCAGCAAGCAAATTGCCTGGGAACTTCAGTTTATATTCAAACCGGGAAAGCCCTGAAAGTGCCAAACGTCGCAACTATTGCGCCCTTGTTTACGCCCATTCCTGCGACTTTAGTTCCAACTGTTCAACCGGCTACAGAATTACCCCCCGCGACCGCTGAGCCACCTGTGGCTACCATTGCGCCACCCACTGACATTCCTACGCCCATTCCTGAATTGCCGACAGCCACGCCGACCGGACCCTATGGCGGTTTGGGTGGGGGATAAGCACCTTCCACTGATGGAAGGGCGCACAAATGTGCGCCCTTATTCTTTTACCCCATGAGCAAGCAAACTCCAGCTATTATTTTTGCCATTTTGATGATCATGCTTTGCTCCTGCGCAGCCCAACCGGCGCAGGAGCCTTATTCCCCGTATTATTTCGTTTCTGCAGCTGCGGATGCATCTGCTACACCCACGCCATTTCAGCCTTCCGACCATTTGTCCCAGCCTCTTGCTCAAGCCACCCAGCCTGAAACCAACCCGGCAACCCTGCCAGCCCCGCTGGTCTCTGCCACGCCATTTCCAACAGCCACACAATTACCATCCGTGCAACCGACCCCGGAGCTGGTCGTTGAGGCCCAGCCCGTAATCGAAAATCCAGAATCGATCACTATCTTGCTGCTGGGTTCTGATACTCGCTATGGGACTTCCTTTAGGACGGATACGATTATGATCACCGTAGTTCGTCCACGAGATGGGCAAATTTCGCTGATCTCCATCCCGCGCGACTTGTGGGTTAATATCCCCACGGTGGGAATGCAAAGGATCAATACTGCCTACCAGTACGGCGAGATTGATGGCTACGCTGGCGGTGGGGCCGGTCTGCTAAAGGATACTATTTTGTTCAACCTGGGTATCCAGATTGATCATACTTTAATGGTCGATTTCGATGGATTTCGAAAAACGGTCGATACGTTTGGAGGTATCGATGTTCCGATTTCCTGCCCTTACACTGACTGGCGCCTGCTTGACCCAACCTATGATCCCCAGGACGAAAACAACTGGTTTTTATTTACTGCCGGACCGGGGCTGATCCATATGGACGGGGATTTGTCACTGTGGTACGCTCGTTCGAGAAAGCGTTCAAACGATTTCGATCGCGGCCGCCGCCAGCAGGAAGTTATACGCTCCATTTATGCGCAGGTTTTGCGCAGCGAACTGGTGTCACGTGTTCCCCAGCTGTATTCAGACCTTTCGAGCTCATTTACCACTGACCTGGGCTTGGCTGATATTCTGAAGTTATCTCCTTTGGCTTTGCATCTAACCAATGCAGATATCCGTTCTTATTATATTGCCGGCGATCTGGTGACATCCTGGATCACGCCAGGTGGGGCGTATGTGCTCTTGCCTAACACAGACCTTATCCAGCAAATGCTCAGCTCGGCCATGTCTTCTTCGCCGCGCCAGCAGGAGCGCGAGAAGATCAGTGTCGAGATCCAGAATGGCTCACCTTCAGATGGCTGGGATGCGTTGGCAGCTGAACGTTTGAATTATGCAGGGTATCAGACCTCCTTCCAGGCGGCAGATACACGCTCACATACGGTCAGTCTGCTTTATGATCTGACTCCTGACCAGGATCGCAATCGTTCTGCCAGCCTGTTGGCGATACTTGGATTGCCCGACAGTGCCCTGGTTTCTGTGCCATCCAAGGATAACAAGGTTTCGTATGTCTTCATGGTTGGGGCGGACTATACTGCCTGCTTTGATCCGGCAGGGTTGACACCCTGAGATGCTGTATTTATATTTATTTTCCGTTTACCTTTGACAATCTCAAATTCTCGGTTCGCTGATATGGCGAGCTTGGGTATTTTCTGACCTGGTAAGTGATAGCAGCTGGGGCTGATTTTTCCTGTGCGGCGACTGATCTTCAAGATTCGCCCGCAAAAAGGTACCAGTCTGGGGGAAGAGCCAATTCTGTTCAGCGGGCTGGCCCGGCGAGTAAATCCGTCGGATGGCTGGAGCACACCGATTTTTTGTCCATTTGCTTGCGAAAGTTTGGAAGATGATGAAATTAACCATCATCATCTTTACAGCGTGGAAACAATCACAGGTCAGCGTACTCTTGCATGCAATCGTTGTGATGCTTAATATCTGAACCTGGATATCTGAGAGTAAATCTAATTTACTTACCATCAACTGCCCCGGGGAAAAGTGACAAATTCATTTCAAATCTATAAAATCATTTTTTTTGATAATAATCGTGCTACACTATGCGCGTAGTGAATATATAGCGTTTGTTTATTTTAGGAGATAATAATGACAGCTGCTTCCAATCTTACAGCACATATTACCAACACCACCACAATTATGCCTGCTGTCTCGGCTTATGAGATTTATTTAAACGACCAGCACCGGTCGCCATATACTGTGAAGGCATTCCTATCTGACTTGCGTTTGATGGCAAATTTTTTCGCTCCCGACCGGACCGTTGGTTCCATTGAAACTGCTGATTTGAACAAATTCTTTAAATGGATGAAGGAAGACCGCACCAAGGGGGAACATCCTGTACCTTGCAGTGATAAAACCTTAGCCCGGCGTATAACCACGACAAAGTCTTTTTTTCGATGGCTGCATAAGAACGGCTTGTTGCTGCTTGATCCGGCAGAAAAGGTGATACAGCATTCGGTGATGAGCCCCCCGCCCGAAATTCTTACCGATGACGAAGTTCAGTCCGTTTTGCTGGCTGCTGATCGTTATCGAAGAAAAACGAAACCGGATGCGCGCCCGTATACCTTGCTGTGTTTAATGCTTACAACCGGGATAAAGAAAAGTGAATGCCTGGGTATTCACTTGAATCATATCGACCTGGAAGCCCCCGAAGGCCCGACATTGTTTGTTCGTTATAGCAGTCCGGTAAATCGCTATAAGGAGCGCAAGCTGCCTATAGCGGATGATTGGTTGGCAGCATACCAGGAATATAGCACCCAGTACAGTCCTGTAGATCGTCTGTTCCCTTGGTCGCCACGCCGCTTGGAGTATTTACTGGAAGATATTGGCGAGGATGCAGGCCTTACGAAACACCTATCCTTTGATATGTGTCGCTGGACCTATGCACTTACTGAATATCGCCAGGGTGAGGATACTAACAAAATCCGCCAAAATTTGGGGGTTTCAAAAATTCAGTGGCGTGAGTTAAATCTAAAACTCAAAAAATTATCTGGGATTAACGATCCGGATTAATGTTGAAGATGAAGTTAGCTAAAAAAGAGCTGGGAGCGGCGTTCAGGCCGATCCCAGCTCTTTTCTAAATTCGATTTTTATAGCCCTACGGGTCTTTTCTGTGACTTTAAATGATTCCGCAAGACGCAAGCCTGGTACCCAGGCAATTATATCGTTCACACAGATCAATGGCCAATTACGCCTTAATCTTTGATGAATTTTGAGATTGATGAATAACTCAGCCAGTTTTATCGATTGGCGAGGCATGCCTAATGGTTCAAAGCGATCTCCACTATGAAAAGTCCGTGCCATAACCTGGTCAGAAGTCAGGTCGGCATCCAGCCAGGCTGTATATTTTTGGGGGTTGCTGGATGCTTCTGCGTAGAGATTATCTGAGGTAATTTCCTGAGCATGAAGGAACCAACCATTTCCGAGTGAAGCAAGTCCAGCGGAGATGAAAATTGGCTCGCTGAGCTGAGGCCAAGAAGTGGTTGGCAAACAGGTTTGATCTGCTGTCAGATACAACCGGTCTCCTTCCAGGAATGTTTTTAATCCTCCGGCCAGTTCGACCGGCTTGAGCGTGGCTGCTCTTTCGAGCGCATCAAAATCAATATCACGCAAACCCGGTTTTAATTTAAAAGCTGCTTTGCGGAAGAGGTTGCGGGTAAGGGTCGCTGCCAGTTTTGCTAGTTCGAGCCGGTCAAATTCAATAAATCCTGGTCCAGTTGACCTAACAGTTTTTTGCCAGGCTGTTTCGATCAGGCCATTGAGTAGTTCATAATCGCCTTGCAGTGCCAGGGCTGTTCTGGCCAAAGACTGTTTGATTTGTGGGTTGTATTTTTCCAGGATTGGCAAAAGTTCATAGCGGAGCTTGTTACGGAAATATTTTGTATCGGTGTTGGTCGGATCAAGGCGTGGTTTCAAGTCATGCAAGTTGCAATAAGCTTCGGTGTCTGCGCGTGTCCAGGCCAAGAGTGGCCGGACGAGGGGGATGCTTTCATCAAAAGATGCCAGTATAGTCCGCGGGGGCATGCCTTTAAGGCCAGTAAGGCCTGCCCCGCGAAGGAAGTGCATTAAAACCGTCTCAGCCTGGTCATCGGCTGTATGTCCGACAACGACGGCTTGGGCTCCAGCTTTTCTGGCTTCGCCAAATAAGAATTGATAGCGCAGGTCTCGGGCAGCTTCTTCGACCGATAATCCATGCGAGCTGGCGTGGGCAGCGACGTCTGCTGAGCCGGATACAAAAGGAAGCCCAAGATTGGCGGCAAATTGGCGCACGTAGTCTATATCTTGCTCTGCGCCTGGCCGCAGACGGTGGTTGAATGAAGCAATCAAAAGCGGGTAATGAAGCGTGTGCAGAAAATGTAAAAGCGCCATCGAATCTGGGCCGCCAGAAACGCCAACGGTAATCAGAATTCCGGGCTGCAAATATGAAATTGCCAGGTCGGTTGCTGTGGTCATGGTTCACTCATTCAACGCACACGGAAGCCATTCAGCTTTGCGCGCTGGATGGCTTCGTGGGTCATGTCAAAATTCGGACTGGTTAGAGCTGGTAAAGCTCAACCAGCACCCCGCTGGCGCTTTCAGGGTGAACAAAAGCATACCGTTTGCCGTCTGAAGCGGTGCGTGGTTGTTCGTTGATCAGGCGCACCCCCCGTGATTTCAGCTGGACCAACATGGCGTCGATATCGTCGACTTCCAGGCATATATGGTGCATGCCCTGACCACGTTTGTCGAGGTATTTGGCAATTCCAGAATCGAGAGTGGTGGGTTGTACTAACTCGATTTCGCCCCCCAGGAGAGGTAAAAAAGCGACTTTTGATTTCTCGACGGGCACATCGCGGAGTTCTTGAAGTTCTATACCAAGCGCATCGCGCCAGAAGTTGAGAGCGTCGTCAATGTCTTCGACAACAATGGCAACGTGATTAATCCGTTTGATTTTTGGCATGAGTTCCTCGAGGAGATCGTTTATAGGTGTATAAAAAGCTTTTGGGGGAAGTTTGATTATCTCGCCAGGTTGTTTCCAGCCAGGATAAGCCGGAAGTGTGCAAGCACAGTTTCATTCGTCTGGTATAAGGTAAATAAAGTTGGCCATATCTGGGCGTTCTTCCCAGCCCTGTTTTGGGTAAAAACCTCGTTCGTAAGATTCTTGATTTTTCCCATTCAGCAGGGAAAGACGATATGCGCCACGTTGGACAGCCTCGGTCTTAACTGCGTCCATTAACATGCTCCCCAAGCCTTTTCCGCGCGCAATTGGTAGAAGAAAAAGTTCGGAGATAAAACCTTCTGGGCCAGGCATAAACAAATACGCCAGCCAATGCACACTGATATAGCCAACCAGTAAATCAGTTTCGTCTACACTGATGTAGACCGAATGACTTTCATCAGCCAGACATTCAGCGAGTTGAGACTCAATTTGTGAAGTAACTTCGAGTGGCGTGTGGTTGATAATAGCACTGAACCCGCCCACTTCAAGCAGCAGGTTAGCCAGGGCGGGTGCGTCAGGAAAGCGAGCAGGGCGAATGATAAAAGTCATGGCTTCATTTTACCCTCAAATAAAGCCCGGCTGCGATATTTCGCTAGTTTCGCTAGAATCAGGTTGTTTACCAAGGATGGCGGAGCAGGGCCTGTGGAAGACCCGGAGACTGGCGATAACAGCATGCTGGTTCGGGTCTGGTGTCCATCGCTTGCCTGGCGATGGATATCCTGGCAAGCGATAAATTATTGTATTTGGATGGAAATTATCGTAAAATATTACTGTAAACTAAGCGGAGTTTTTTCTAAACGAAAATGAAACCATCAAAACAAACCAACCTGAAAGGCATGCGATTGCTTTGCTGGGCGTACCTGTAAGATAGGGATGCCGGGAATCCACTTTTGGAGATTATCTCATGGGTATCCAGGTTTAGATCTTTTCCATCGTAATAATTTCTGCCAGAGTACCCTGCAGGGTGCGCCTTTCCTGTTCCGTAAAATAATCACAAAAATACTGCCAGCTACCCGGGAGTGTTCCATCCATCCATCCATCTGTTGGATTTACTCAACGGGCCAGCCAACCTGGACTGAGTCGGCAGCCCGAAAGAAAGTAGATGTCTTTTGTAGTTTTCGGAACGAAAACCATGTTTCGCATAAACATTTAAGCAAGGCAACCGGTACGTGGTACCAGGGCGCATCGATTTTTGTTCGCCGCGCGGCAAAGATTAGGATAGCAGGTAATAAGCAAAGCCGATGAAATGGTTAGTCGATACAATATTTGTTACTTGGTTATTTCAGCGTGCAGGGGAAGGCTGAACTGCTTCGTGTATGCGCTATTCAAGATGTTTTATTCTTCGTGTTCATCTACCAACAATCGGAAACTGAATCCGTTCAGACATGGCTGATACGGACCATTAACCAGGCAGGCTAAAATGGCATCCAAACTTTATTCTATGAGCAGTTCTGAACGTATTTC
>JAPLGT010000271.1:0-39429 GCA_026390035.1 Chloroflexota bacterium | reverse complement strand
TTTCTCTAAAAGAGGTGCAATGTTCTGTAAAAGTGCTAAAATCTCTGTCATGGGCTTCTCGGGTAGGTTGGGTTGTCGAAGACTTCAACTTTACTCGAAAAGCCCTATTTCTTTTAACTAATTTTGGCGAAGGTATTGAAATAATGTATTATAACAACTTAATCAAACCAATTGGATAAGCTTTGGCTTAATTTCACTACTACAAATCAACTAAGTTGGGTTTTATCAAATTGGGAAAGGAAAAAGATATATATTTTTTACCACGCTTTTACCCGCGTGGGATTAAGTTTGATGAGAACGTTTTCTGGAGAATTAAGCCAGGTTTGTGGATCTATTTCGTTCAATCCATCCACGCCAAGGTATTTCGTGTAAATCCGTTCAATTCGCTCTCGAACCAGGGTAGGAGGAATGGTTATTAATTCGGCACGACCTTCCAAAACTACCGCAGTAAGACCTTCGCGGGGATTTTCTATGTCAACAACCAGGGCACATTTATTATTGGCTTGGATATCTATTGCCTTACGAGTAGAGCGATAGGAACTGATCCACGCAGCACCTTCCTCCCACAAGAACCAGACTGGAACAACGTGAGGTTGGCCATCAGGTGCTGCTGTTGCCAGACGGCCCAGCAGCCGGTTAGCAAGAAATTCAGCTACCTGTGGAGACACGATGATTGGAATTGACATTTTATCCTTATGAACCGTCAGCGCTTTGCTTCGCTGGAAAAATCTGAACCGCGCAGGTTTTAAATTCAGGTATGAGTGCCTGAGGATCCAGAACATCATTCGTAAGCAAATTTGCTGCCGCCTCGCTAAAGTGAAATGGTATGAATACCACCCCCACGGATGTTCGGTCGGTTATAGTAGCTCGCAATTTAATTTCACCGCGGCGTGAACATACTGATACAAACATATTATCAACGATACCATGAATAATTGCATCCGCGGGGTGGATTTCAACACGAGCTTCAGGATAAAGTTCATCCAATTTCGAATGCCGAGTCATACTGCCGCCGTGCCATTGCTCCAGAACTCGCCCCGTGGTGAGAATAAACGGGTACTCATCGTCCACAGGCTCCATGGAAGGAACATAATCCAACGGAGTAAACTTTCCAAGTCCTCGCGGAAAAGTTTCCATAAAAAGTGTTGGAGTACCAGGGTGCTGATTGTCCCATGCGGGGTATTGAATACCTGTTTTATCGATCCGTTCGTATGTGATACCTGTAAACTCAGGGACAATTTTCGCCATTTCAGAAAAAATATCCTCTGGTGCTGAGTAATCCCAACCAGCACTCCCTGGTCGGTCCAGGCGTCTCTCAATGCGCCGGGCCAGATCGCATAGAATTTCATTATCCGGGCGTGAATTTCCACGAGGATGAAGAGCTGAACGAACCCGCTGCACCCTTCTGTCAGTGTTGGTAAAAGTTCCTTCCTTTTCTGCAAAAGGAGTGGCGGGCAGGAATACATCTGCGAACGCGGCACTTTCATTAATAAAAATATCCTGAGCGACGAGAAACTCCAGTTGTTGCATATGATGATAGGTTTTGTTTAGATTCGGTTCTGACATCATCGGATTCTCGCCCATTATGTAAAGTGCACGCACTCCACCCTCATGGGCATGGCTCAATATTTCAGTCGTTGTCAGGCCCAATTTCCGGCTTAGACCACCTGGCTCAATTTTCCAGGCTTTCTCCCATTTAGCTGAGTTGTCGGGCTGGTCGACACGCATGTAACCTGGGAAATGGAACGGCATTGCACCCATGTCTGAAGCCCCCTGAACATTGTTCTGACCTCTTAGAGGGTTAAGGCCCGTGCCTGGACGTCCTATGTGTCCCGTTAGAAATGCCAAATGGATGAGAGCCAACGCACTCGCAGTCCCATGAGAAAGCTGGGAAATACCCATGCCCCAATAAATGGCAGCATTTTTAGCATTTGCGTATAACCGAGCCGCTTTGCGAATATCATCTGCTTTTACACCGGAAATTATTTCGGCATACTCGGGTGTAAATTTCTTAAGCCCAAGAACGAAATCGGAATATCCCTCTGTGCGAGCAGAAATAAACTCATGATTGACTAGATTTTCTTCGACGATCACATGCGCGATTGCAGAAAAAACTGGGACATTGGTGCCGGGTTTCAACGGTAACCATATTTCTGCGAGATCGACCAATTCAATTTTGCGTGGATCGACCACAATCATCTTCGCGCCATATTTTTTAATAGCTGCCTTCATTTGCAGAGCAATAATTGGATGGTTTTTTGTAGTATTCGATCCCGTAACAATAAACACATCATTCTGCAAGACTTCAGAAGCAGTGTTGCTCATTGCAGAAGACCCTATTGCTTGTTGCAGAGCGACAACGCTTCCTGCGTGGCACAATCGTGTGCAATGATCAATATTATTCGTGCGGAATATTGAGCGGAACAACTTTTGTAGCAGGTAGTTATCCTCGTTTGTTGCTTTTGCACAGCAGTAGGCAGCAAGGGCTTCCGAACCATCTCTTTTGTATATCTCCACAAGACGATCAGCACAGGTGTCCAGGGCCTGATCCCATGTAACTTCGTGCCAATCTGATAATTCAAACGCCTGGGTTCGTTCTCCAGGAATTTGTTTTTTGTTTCGGATTAAAGGGGCTGTAATCCGATCGGGATGATAAATATAATCGTATCCAAATCTACCTTTGACACAAAGGTTTCCGTGATTGACCGGAGAATCAAATGGCGATGTAACTCTATAGATGAAATTATCCTTTATGTGTAACTCAAGGGTGCACCCGACACCACAGTAGGGACAAGTTGTGGAAATTATCTTTTCTGGAACAACCATAGTTCTAATCTCCTTTAGGCTGCAATCATGGTTTTCAGGCATCATTTATGAACGGCGAAATAACGCACAGAAGCCCAGAAGGTGATTAACCTTAGTGCGTAATCAATATAATCGCAGCGAGAGCAGTAAGTATCCCAATCATCTGGGTTCGGTTGATATTTTCCCTGAGTAAAATCCATGCCAGGAGAACTGTAGCGCCAGGATATAACGAGCTTAAGACTGCAGCGATATCAATTCTACCCAACTGAGCTGCTAGTGCATACGAACCGTTTCCAACTGTGTCGAGAAATCCACTTAGAAAAATAGGCCCCAAGCTATTTCTGCTTGGGATAATTCGTTTGTGGGTAAATAGTACATAGATTAACAAACTAAAGACTGAAACAACTCGCACAGCAATGAGAGGATATATTATTGATGAAATACTAGCTTTTTGCAAACAGATAAAGAAAAATCCGAAGGCTACACCGGCACTAATTGGTAAACGCAAATCTGGGATTATTAAAAGTTTTCTATCAATTCCTGAAAGCAACCAAATAGCAATGATTGCCAATAAGAAACCCAAAATAACGAGATACCCTGGAACTCCAATAGTAAAACTAGCAAAAATCACTGGTATACCTGCAGCAAGCATGGCAGAAATAGGTGCTGCAACAGCCATTTTCCCTTCAGCGAGGGCAGTATATAACAGCAAAAGCCCAAAACCGCCGCCGAAACCTGCCAAACCACCCCACAGCCAGCTTTCCAGGGATGGCAAAGGCGCATGAAGTAAAACTGCAATCCCGACTAGTAGAAGCATGCTAGCTGTGTGGGCGACTATTACAACACTGTAGACGCTGGTACGCTGAGTCGCGATACCGCCACTAAAATCAGCTGCCCCCCACGTAATGGCAGCGATAAGTCCATATATGGTTTGCTCCCATCCAAAACTCATCATATACCGTTATTTTCTTCTTTCAGGATCTAATTTAATGAGAAAATTTGTCCACTGAAGATATTATGACAAATCATAATTTATTTTTGTTTTTTGAGCGCTTGATCCGATTTTCATACATGGCAGAGATCTGATCTGGCAAAAAGCCCTGTTCCATTAAATATTCCCGCTTTGGTTTAATTGCCCCACTCGGACAAACTCCAACACATTGGCCACAGAAAACACACGACGTTGAAAGCAAGGGAGCATTATAGAAAGTGGCTATCTGAGTTTCGTACCCACGCCCATTAAAGTTTAAGGCATTTACGTACTGTGCATCATCACCACATACCTGGACACAGCGCCAACACAGTATACATTTAGAATAATCACGGATAAACATCGGATTATCATCAAGCACGCTCGCTTCGCGCCGAATTGCATCTGGAAAGCGATTTTCGCTGGCACCGTATTCTTTCATAAGCTCTAGGATTTCCGGGGAATCTGATAGATCCACACTTGAAGAGAGCATTTCTAAAATTGTACGTCTTGCGCGAACAACTCTCTCAGATTTAGTCTGAACCTTCATTCCCTCCAGACCTTTCACAATACAGGCTGGCTGGAGTAATTTTTGGCCCTCAATTTCGACCACGCAAATGCGACAGATGGCATTCGAAGATGTTGCATGATGGAAACAAATGGTTGGGATTGGGATACCAGCAAGGATTCCAGCCTCAAGAATGGTAATTTCGCTGGGAATGGATAATGTCTGATTATCGATGGTCAGTGTGATTTCCATGTTTATTTCTCTATGACCTGTTATCCTGGCTTATATATTTATTTTGGGTAAACAAGTGCGGGAATAGTCTGATTGCACTCAAAACGGCAGTTGAAGCCGTTTGGCCGAGACCGCAAAGCGAAGTATCCATCATGGTCATCCCAATATCTTGGAGACGTTGAATATCTCCAGGGATGCTCTTGCCATCAGATATTCTATCCAGTATTTCTTTTTGTCGCTGAGTACCCAACTGACAAGGATAACATTTACCACAGCTCTCGTGAAAAAAGAAATGCCCAAGTCTTTTCATTGTGTCACGAAGATCACGCGTTTTGTCAAATACCATAATTACACCGGAACCAAGGGGAAGACCAGCAGCCCGCAGGTCCTCAAAAGTTAGCTTTATATCTAAATGGTCAGGCGTGGCAAAGGCCCCGGCTGCACCACCAAACAAAATCGCTTGCAAATCATCAGTTTCTGTTTTTTCATTAGCCATAGATAAAAGTTCGCGCAGAGTTATCCCGAATGGAACTTCATACACGCCTGGCTTCATGACATCGCCTGAAACGCAAAACAACTTAGAGCCAGAGGATTTTTCCGTACCCACCGTCCGATAAGCAGCAGCACCACCTTCGATAATTAAAGGAATATTGCAAAAAGTTTCGACATTATTGATAATAGTAGGCGCTCCAAAAAGACCATTAGTCGTGGGAAAAGGCGGCTTTACACGTGGAAAACCACGCTTGCCTTCGATAGATTCGAATAATGCAGTTTCCTCGCCACAAATATAAGCACCAGCGCCAAGTCGAATTTCGATATCAAAATTGTTATTTAGGTAACCTTCGTCACGTGCTTCATCAAGAGCATTTTTGAGTATGGGCAGAATGTACGGATATTCTCCCCTTAGGTAAATATAGCCATAGGTGGCCCCAATGGCACGTGCTGCAATACACATACCTTCTATCACCTGGTGCGGGTCATCGGAAAGTAATATTCGGTCTTTAAATGTTCCAGGCTCTGATTCGTCTGCGTTGCAAATAACGTATTTCTGAGCCCCAGTTGCAGTCCGAGCGCCTGACCATTTGACACCAGTAGGAAAAGATGCTCCACCCCGCCCGACAAGACCAGCATTTATCACTTCATTAATGATGGCTTCGGGGGACATGGCTGCCGCAAGCCGGAGAGCTGAATAATCACCATAATCTTTGATCAGAGTGGGCTTTCCTGCTCCACAGTTTTTTGTTAACTGGCGTAAGCTTCCGTATACTTTGGATTGCGGAATTGAAGGTGTTGCAACACGTGGATCTGCTCCCAGACCCAGAACTACATTACCGTTGAGCATGGCGACTGGAGCATGCTCGCACAACCCGAGACAGGGACTTTTCTCAATTGTAATCAGTTCGCTACCAGCAATGCTACCTTGGGAGTTCACGTTTTCCGAGCAAAGATGTGTATAAATCTCATCTGCACCTTTCATCGCACATGTCAGATCTGTGCAGACTCTGAAGATTTTTTTCCCTACAGGCTCATTGTAGAATAGACCATAAAACTCTATAACCCCATGCACATCTGCTAAAGCAATGTTTAGTGCTTGCGCAATCGCAATAGAGACTTGATTAGGCAACCAGCCGTAAATATTTTGTGCGGCATGAAGACAGGGCAACAAGCCCGACCGGCCAAGATGCAAATATTCGCTAATTACAGGGTAAAGCAGGGAAAGATCAAATTCAGACTTATCAGTCATTTCGTCTCCACAATAGAAAGTATAGAACTAAAAACAACTGTTTACAAGCAAAATATTAAATCAAATGATGTTATAGCTTGATTGATATTCTCCTATCCAAAAAAGGATGAATACTCATCCTTCAGCTATTATTTTTACTAACATTCCAAGCCTTTATTACACCCAGAAAAAATAGAGAGTGAAACATATCTGCCATCTCGGCAGGTTGTGGCGGAATCGCCTGATCAAGCCACCAGCTAATACTACTCATCATTGCGCCGCTGAAATAGGCGCCTAACAGCTCAATGGGAATTTCAGGTAATTCAAATCTCGTTTTCGAAGATTCTGTGACAACTTCTTTATTAATAATTTCAGAGATTGTTTGGACAATAATTTCCCGTAATTGGAGAATAATCCGCTGAGAGTTTTTCCCTTTTATTAGAATTCGGTATAAATCAGCGTTCTGAGATAAATGTTCAAAGATTAGTAAAAACGGCATTATCGGCATGTCGGCATTGCTGTTGTTTAGAGTATCCTGATTAAAACGCCAAATCGAGATGGGTATATCGGAAAATAAGTGGGCCCTGGTAGATGCAATTTCCCTAAATTCGTCGAGAAGAAGATCTTCTTTGTCCTTGTAATGAAGATAGAATGTGGCCCGACCTAAATTCGCCCGATCAGTAATCTCTTCAACAGAAATAAAATCAAAATCCTTCTCTTTAATTAACATTAACAACGCATTTCGCAATGATATCCGAGTTCGCAATATGCGCCTATCCACCTTGGTGCGTACTACTTTTGGCTCTTCAGCTGGCATTATAGTTTAGGGTCTTCCTTTCGCTAATTGACAAATATATTTATCCGATTATAATGGACATTGTCTATTAGTGATAAGGTAATAATAAATTACAATGCTTGAAATAAATTCTGCTGAAATTCAGATTTTTCAAATTGGAATTTCTATCTTAATTCAAACCGAAGGTTTGAGCCGCTACGAGCGTAGCGATCAGACCTTCTCATTTTTCTTACGGATAAACTGTGGGAAAAGTAAGTGATACAACAATTATTTAGTTAGAGGTCGTGGTGCAAGAGAATATTATTACCGGACATAGAACGTCAAGCAAATTTACAACTCCACTTATCGAAATGCGAGGAGTATCGAAGGTTTATTCCAGCGAAGCGGGTGAGTTTACTGCATTAAAGGGGGTAAATTTGGATATCTATCCTGGAGAATTCTTAGGGATCATCGGAAAATCTGGCGCTGGAAAATCCACCTTACTTAATATGATCACTGGGGTGGATCATCTGACGACAGGTGAAGTAATTGTCCGTACGAATGGCCAAGATATTTCTGTGCACAAACAGACTGAAAATGACATCGCTTTATGGCGTGGACGCACAATGGGAGTTGTGTTTCAATCATTTCAACTGTTACCAATGCTTACTTTAATTGAAAATGTTATCCTTCCCATGGATTTATGCGGAGTTTATAATTCTCGCAGCAGTCGCGTACGCGCCTTGGAATTACTGGAATTAGTTGAAATTGCCGAGCACGCCAACAAGCTACCTGCCTTTATTTCTGGCGGTCAACAACAGCGAGTGGCGATTGCCCGTGCACTCGCTAATGACCCACCTGTAATTGTGGCAGACGAACCAACCGGATCCTTAGATTCCGTCACAGCCGACCATATTTTTGATGTATTTGAACACCTGGTTGAACGCGGCAAGACTATTATCATGGTGACCCATGATAATAGTCTTGCTCCACGTTTTAGCCGGCACTTATTGCTCGCCGATGGGGATGTGGTAATTGATGCACCAACTTTACCAACAAAGCCCGAATCGGTGAAATTTTTACGATAGCCATTATGAGCCAGATTCTAGATCGTTCCAATCCTTCTCGAATAAAACCGATTGCTAATAATGCAATGATTGATATTCGAAATGTAGTAAAGGTTTTCAAGAACGCTGCGGGAGAATTTACTGTGCTAAAAGGGATTGACCTGGTCATTGAACGAGGTCAATTTGTTTCAATTGTTGGAAAATCAGGTAGTGGAAAATCGACACTTCTAAATATGTTTACAGGAATTGACCATCCAACAAGTGGCAAGGTAATCGTAAATGGAACTGATCTCTACACTGCCCTGGACGAATCAGGCCGGTCGCTCTGGAGAGGAAAAAACCTGGGCATCGTTTTTCAATTCTTTCAATTATTACCCATGCTTAGTCTGCTAGAAAATGTAATGCTTCCTATGGATTATGCCAATATGTTTGACTTCGATGACCGGCCGAAACGTGCAAGGGAATTGCTTAATCTTGTCGGCCTGGAAAATCAAGCTAACAAATTACCTTTGGCAGTATCAACCGGTCAACAACAGCTCGCAGCAATTGCCCGTGCCATGGCAACGAATCCACCACTTATCGTGGCAGATGAACCCACTGGAAATCTAGATTCTCGTTCTTCAGATGCCATCATTCAATTATTCGAACAATTGGTTTCTGAAGGTAAGACTGTGGTTATGGTAACGCACGATCCATCATTAACAGATAGGACTACCCGCAACATAATTATCTCTGATGGTGAGCTGATTAACGAAACAGTTGCTCTCGCATTGCCGTTATTAAAGCACCGCCAAATGTTGGCGGTGACAAATAAAGCAGAACGACTATTTATTAATCCAGGCGAACCTATCATTGGGCACAATGAGCATGTCGATAAGTTTTTTATGATTTCTCAAGGCGAAGTCGAAATCATTTTACTTGGTAAAAACAGGGAAGATATCACTGTCACTCAGTTAAAGAATGGTCAGTACTTTGGAGAAGTTGAATTATTACGCGGTGGCAAGTCAATTGCCAGCGTTCGTGCTTCAAAGGAAATGCCTGTTGAGTTGTTGGCTATCGATCGAAAAGACTTTCTCTCCCTTTTACAAGAATCGCCGCTCACAGAGGATGCCATCGGTCGCACTGTCCAACACCGAATAGACGAAAACAAATCACTAAACCGTAATCATAAATTCTTGGGATTGTTTGGGTAAGCTATGCTTCGACCTCGTTGGCGAAAAGTTTTTTCTGATCTAATCGACAATAAATTCCGAACAGCTTTGGTGGTCTTCTCAATTGCTGTTGGGGTATTTTCAATTGGCGTTATTGCTGGTGCGTATGTGATTATTGCAAATGACATGAGCGCCAGTTATTCGGCCAATAACCCAATGAACGTTGAATTGCGGATGAGTGATCCGTTCACCAGCGAATTGGTAACTACCATACAAGGAATGCGCGGAGTAGCTGAAGCTGAGGGACGTCGAATTTTTGCTATCAGGGTTCGTGTACCAGGTAATACACAGTGGACCACTTTGGATATCGTTGGAATTGATGATTATAAGAAAATGAAAGTCAATCTTTTAAGACCCATTGCCGGCGAAGTAATTCCAGGTCGTAAGCAAATTATCCTTGAAAAAAAAGCGGTGGCCGCACTAAACGTATCAGTCGGGTCAAACCTGGAATTTGAATTACCAGACGGAACGACTAGAATTATGCCGATTATTGGCTTTGTACAGGACCAGTCCACAGGTGCAGGAGACTTCCTCGCGCCACCCCTGGCTTATATTAATACCGATACACTAAATTACATGCGACAACCGGAAGGCTTCAATCGCATGTTCATCACTTTATCAAGCGGACAGAATGATGAGCTGGTGCTCCGACAAATCGCAGCGAAAATCAAAGACAAAGTCGAAAAAACAGATATTACAGTCAGCCGTACCAGGGTAACAAAAACGAATGAACACCCAATGGCATCAACAGTTCAAGCAATTTTAGGAATATTGCTGGCACTTGGAGTGTTAATTCTGTTTCTTTCAAGTTCTTTAATTGCCAATACATTGAGCGCTCTCTTAAATCAGCATCTTCGTCACATTGGTGTCATGAAGCTGATAGGTGGAAGGCGCAACCAGATATTAGAGATGTATATTGTTTTGATTATGGCCTTTGGCGTTATTGCCTTATTTATTGCAGTACCCCTCGGCGGTCAGGGGGCCTATGGTCTGGCTGCATTTATAGCCGATAAATTAAATTTCTCCCTGTTGGGTTATCGCCTTGTGCCCCTAGCTTTGGGAATACAAATTATTATTGGACTTGCTGTGCCGCTGTTAGCCGGTTTGTGGCCTGTCCTAAACGGGTCCCGCATTACTGTATTGCGTGCGATCAGTGGTGACGCGGCACGAGAAATCGAAGGTAAGCCATCAGGCAGTCCAAAGGGGGAATCGCGATGGGAACATTTCCAAACACAAGCGACAATATTTCTGGGGAAAAAAGGTATTCACATCCCAAGACCTTTGCTCATATCTTTACGGAATACTTTCCGTCGTCGCGGGCGCTTGATTCTGACACTATTTACCTTAACCATGGGGGGCGCCATTTTTATTGCGGTTTTTAATGTTCGGGTTACACTATTTGACTATATTGGGGCTATTGGTAACTACTTCAAGGCCGACGTAACTGTCACTTTTGACCGTCCTTATCGTTTAAAGGAAGTAACCCTTACGGGCATGCAATTTCCAGGAATCAAGCAAGTCGAAGGTTGGGCATTCGCAAATGCTGAAGTGATGTCGCCCGACGGATTGGCCGCCGACAATATGCTAATTCTCGCTCCACCGGTTGATAGCAAACTGGTTGAGCCCATCCTGGTTTCTGGACGTTGGCTGCAACCTGGGGACCAAAAAGCCGTTACTGTTAGCGAAAGTTTGTTAGCAAAACTTCCTGACCTCCGCGCTGGACAGAGCTTACATATGAAAGTGGATGGAAAAGAGGACGATTGGAAAGTCGTTGGAATTTTTAAATTTGTAAGTCAACAGGGAACTATTGGTTATGGAACATACGATTATATTTCCAAGTTGACTAATCTGGCAAATCGATCGGCTTCTTTTAGAGTTGTTGCTGATAAACACGATGAAGTTTCGCAGAAATTGCTGGCTGAAAATTTGGACAGGTATTTCCGAGACCAAGGTTTTCATGTGACTGAAGTTCGGACGGGTAAATCAACCCTTTCAGCGGCATCGGAAAGCTTGGATATTCTGGTTACATTTTTGCTAGTAATGGCATTATTAACGGCTACAGTTGGTTCTATGGGCCTGGCAGGAACGATGGGTATGAATGTATTGGAGCGAACACGCGAAATTGGCATCATGCGGTCAATTGGGGCAGTAGATAGAGAAATCATGCGCACGGTTATCGTTGAGGGAGTCGTAATTGGTAGTCTTTCATGGATACTCGGGGCAATTCTTTCATTTCCTTTTACCTACTTGCTTTCAACAATCGTTAGCCTTGCGATTTTCAATTCTCCGATTGATGTACATTTCACCTGGCTTGGGTACGCTATCTGGCTAATGGTGGTATTGGGGCTTTCTGCTGTGGCAAGTATTTTTCCAGCCCGGAATGCCGCGCACCTGACCATTCGTGAAGTTTTAGCTTATGAATGACAAATCCAAATAAATGGTAAAAATCGAAAAGGAAAATCAAAATGTATAACCGTTTAAAAATCTATTTACTCACAATATTACTATCACTACTATTAGTGGGATGTGGCCAAAAAGATGCAACTTCTGTCCCGGTTGCCGAGACAAAAGCAGATATTGTGGTGGCAGAAGGACATGTAATCCCAAAAATGGATTTGAAGTTATTTTTCTCTGCCCGGGGGAAAGTAGCTGAACTAATGACCAACGAAGGGCAATTTGTAAAAAAGGGCGACACCCTCGCTCGTCTGGGAGATAGCGAACAAGCGCAAGCAGCTCTTGCCGCAGCAAATCTGGAATTAACAAAATCTCAGCAAGTTTATGACGATTTCATTCGCAAAGCGGGTCTTTCATCTGCACAAGATCTTGATGTTTACCAAAAAGCTCAGGTTGAACGATCCAAGGCTCAACTTGTCTGGGAAGCAATCGATCCCAACCAGGTCAAGGACGATATTGATTCCGCCCAAACAGATGTTCAAGATAAGAAAAAGCTTTTAGAGGACGCAAACGATACGCTAAAAAAATATTTGGATTTAAAGTCAGACAATCCAACTCGTCGACAAGCAGAAGATGATGTTAGAACAGCCGAAGCTGACTTTAATACCGCACTCCGCAAAGTGGAAGACCTCCAGCGTACAATCGATAGTCCTCGTTCCGCACTTGACGCTGCACTGGCGTCTGAACTTGAGGCCAAGCGAAATTACGAAAATACCAAGAACAATACACTTGATCCTGATAAAAAAGTTCTGCTACAAGCCAGCTTAGACAATGCCACTGCACAGGTTAAAGCCGCCCAAGCGATACTAGATAATTACGATCTTAGCGCCCCTTTTGACGGTCTTGTCACTGATGTAAACATTACCCCAGGCGAACTCATCGGGAGTGATAAATACGCCTTCCAATTAGCAGATATCAGCGAATGGTTTATTGAAACTAGCGACCTGACCGAACTTGAAGTAGTGAAGATAACACTGGGTCAGGCTGTTGAAATCGCGCCGGATGCGTTGCCCAATACAACCCTGAACGGTACAGTCGAAAACATCAGTGATTCTTATAAGTCACAAGGCGGCGATATTCTGTATACTGTTAAAATAAAGCTTGAAAATACGGATCCCAATCTGCGATGGGGAATGACGGTCCAGACAACTTTTATGCCGGCGAGTAAATAATTATCGCTTCCGGATGACTAATTTTGTTGACAATACCATTATTTATGAGTAAACTGGTATAAAATATCTAATATCGTAAGGAGCAATCATATGACAACTGCCCGAGATCTAATCAAGAATAAACGTGAATCTCTTATTTTTTCCATATCACCAGATGCAAGTGTTCTCGATGCCATCAAGATGATGGCAGATCATAACGTTGGTGCTCTTCTGGTCGAAGCTATTGCAGACAAGGTACAGGGTATATTAACAGAACGCGATGTTATTCTAAAATTAGATGCCAGTGGTCGCACCGCAGCCAATACCAAAGTCCACCAGATTATGACTCAAAAAGTATTATTTGTAGAAAGTAATCAAAGCGTGGAAGAATGCATGGAACTGATGAATTCTAAAGGTTTTCGCCATTTGCCAGTTTACGAGAATGGGGATTTGCTCGGTTTGATATCTGTGCGCGATGTTTTACGGGCGATAATTTCTGAGCAAAAAATCATGATAACGCACTTGGAAAATTACATAAACGGTATCTAGTACCAAAAATACATCGTAGGTAACCACCCAGAAACAAGAAATACAGTTTTAGCACAATATTTTAGTGGGGAGCTGCTTACAGCGGCTCTCCACTAAAATATTATCAAATATCAGCTAATAATTAATCAATTATTTATTACCCAAATTGGTTACATTATTCGTTACATTTGTCACTCTGCTCATGGACAAACTTTCGTTTAACATAGGTCCATAAATATGCATGAACTCGCAGTAACACAAAGTATTTTGGAAATAGCCTTACGCCACGCGGAACCTAAAAAGGCAAAGCGCATTACCGATCTTTTTATAGTATTAGGGGTGTGGTCATCCACTGTGGACGACTCAATCCAGTTTTTCTGGGATATGATCAGCGACGGTACGATAGCCAAAGGCGCCACGTTACATTTTAAACGTACCGCGGTTGAAATTTTATGCATGGATTGTGGCAATATTTATACCCCAAATTCTCATGAACTACTTTGCCCTGCATGTGCCAGCACACGCATCAAGGTTAAAACTGGCGAAGAATTTTATCTCGAATCTATCGAGGTGGAATTATAATCCACGCCTATTCCATATTCGAATTATCAAACAAGCAACGGCCATGACAACTAGAATACCAATCGTTGAAAAAATCCTTTCAGCAAACGATCGACTCGCGCTGGAAAATCGTGCTAAATTCGATGCGGCGAATGTATTCGCCATTAATATTATGGCTTCGCCAGGTGCTGGAAAAACATCCCTAATAGAACAAACTATTGGCGCGCTAAAAGAAAAATTAAAAATTGGTATGATCAATGGTGACATAGCTACCAGTTTTGATGCAGATCGGGCAGCTGCTGCAGGTGCGAGTGCTGTTCAAATCAACACTGGAGGTGATTGTCACCTCGATGCAGTTATGCTTCAATCTGCTTTATCTCAGCTAGATCTTGCGAGTTTCGATCTAATTATTGTTGAAAACGTAGGTAATCTAGTTTGTCCTGCAGAATTCCAGTTAGGCACGCACAAAAACATTTTAGTCGCTTCCATACCTGAAGGTGATGACAAACCTTATAAGTATCCCGGGATGTATCGCGGCGTTGATGCTGTCGTCATTAATAAAATGGATCTTTTGCCTTATGTCACATTCAATTTGGAGTTTTTTAAAAAAGGAATTGAAGCGCTTAATCCTGGCGTGACTCAATTTGAAACATCGTGCCGCACTGGGGCAGGGCTTGACCATTGGCTGACCTGGCTGTTAACTAATACAAAATTGTATGGATAACAAGAGGGGATTACATATCCATATTGCTGGCATTGTGCAGGGGGTTGGGTTCCGCCCATTTGTTTACAATCTTGCATTGAAATCTGAATTAAGGGGCTGGGTTCGGAATACATCGGCTGGTTTAGAAATTGAAGTTGAAGGTTTGGAAAAACAAGTCCAATCCTTCATTGCTCAGCTCAAGTCTGATGCTCCACCACTTTCCAACATTGACCAGATATCAATCACAGAATGCCCTGTGAATGGGTATAGCAAGTTCGAAATTCTTCATTCTGAAGCTGACCCGACCGTTTTCCAACCGATATCTCCAGATGTTGCTTTGTGTCCCGATTGTTTAAAGGAAATAAATGATCCCGCAGATCGTCGATATCGATATCCATTTACCAACTGCACAAACTGCGGCCCTCGCTTTACGATCATTTACGATATTCCATATGACAGACCAAATACAAGCATGTCTATGTTCAAAATGTGTCCTGAATGCCAAGTTGAATACCAGGATCCTTCAAATCGACGTTTCCACGCTCAACCAATTGCATGCCCTACTTGTGGCCCTAAAATCTGGTTTGAACAATACAAATCGTCAGATGGCGATAAAACAACTTCCGTGATCCAGATTGGCGAGGAAGCCATTCAACGCACCAGAAAATTGATCCTGGGAGGTAAGATACTCGCTATCAAAGGACTGGGGGGATTTCATCTGGCATGTAACGCCAAGGATCAAACCGCCGTCTCGGAATTGCGTAACAGAAAATTGCGAGTGAGTAAGCCTTTTGCAGTGATGATGTCTGATGCAGAAACAGTCTCGCGCCACTGTCATGCAAATGAAGCCGAACTTGCTTTACTAGAGTCGCCGGCTCACCCAATAGTACTTCTACGAAAACGTTCCACATCGATGATCGCAGGAAATGTTGCTCCTGGACAACGCACTATTGGAGTGATGCTACCGTATACTCCTCTTCATTCACTTTTGCTCGAAAAGGAAAAAGGGTATCCGGATGCGTTGGTGATGACGAGTGGTAATTTTACCGACGAACCGATTTGTACAGATAATACCGACGCTCGCATTCGCCTTGCGAATCTGGCGGATGCCTACTTGATGCATGATAGAGAAATACATATCAGAACTGACGATTCTGTAGTACGTGTTTATAATAAAGAAATTTATCCAATACGCCGATCTCGAGGTTACACGCCTTTACCAGTTATGTTGCCCTGGAGTGTGCTGCCGATCTTGGCCACTGGCTCAGAACTCAAAAACGTTTTTTGTGTTACAAATAATAATTATGCCTTTTTAAGTCATCATATTGGAGATTTGGAAAATTATAAAACCCTCAAGTCATTTGAGGATGGTATTGCCCATTTTGAACGATTATTCAGGGTTAAGCCAGAAGTAATTGCCAGCGATTTACATCCAAATTACCTGGCCACCAGGTATGCGGTGGAGCGAACCGAACGGGAAGGCATTCCGTCAATTGGTGTGCAGCACCATCATGCACATATTGCATCATTAATGGCTGAACATGGTTTCGTAGGTACACGCCCGGTCATAGGAGTATCCTTTGATGGAAGTGGCTATGGAGATGATGGCGCTATTTGGGGTGGCGAATTCTTGATAGCAGATTACTCTGGCTATAAGCGAGCTGCGCATTTACGATATTTTCCATTACCAGGTGGCGATACATCAATCCGCCGTCCAGCGCGCACAGCTTTGAGCTTGCTTTACGCGCTAAACTTAGAATGGAATGATGCAGTAGCCCCAAGTAATGATTTAAGTCCATCAGAACATAAAGTTTTACGAAGCCAACTCGAAAATAGAATTAATTCTCCACTCACATCCAGCATTGGCCGGTTTTTTGATGCAGCAGCAGCATTGGTAGGTGTGTGTCAAAGAACCAATTATGAAGCTCAAGCTGCAATCGAGTTTGAAGCCATAGCTGATCTTAATGAAAAAGGCTGTTACGAATTCGAATATAGTGATGGAGAAATTAACCCGCTGTTGGCAATTAAAGCACTATTGTCAGACATCAATTCTGGGGTGGCAGTGGAAACGATATCCGGTAGATTCCACAATGGCTTGGCCCACATAGTATCTGATGTTTGCGATAAGATCAGGAGTGATACGAGTTTGTCAGAAGTTGCACTTTCGGGTGGGGTCTGGCAAAATATGACTCTTTTAGATAAAACAATTGGATTGCTTGAACAAAAAGGTTTTACAGTAATTATTCATCACAAAGTGCCTTCCAATGACGGCGGATTGGCACTAGGACAGGCGGTAATTGCTGCATACACAATGAAACACTAGGAGATATTATGTGCTTAGGAGTACCAGGAAAGATAATCGATATTTACGAGAAAAACGGGCTTTCGATGGGAAAGATCGATTTTGGCGGGGGAGTAACCCGCGAAACTTGTCTTGCCTATGTCCCTGAAGCACAAATTGGTAATTACACAATCATTCATGTGGGATTTGCTCTTAACATTTTGAGTGAAACCGAAGCCAAGGAGACACTCGATTTGCTTACCGAAATCGCGAACTTGAATGACGAATTAGGCCCGGAACCGACACTCGAATAACCAGCAGGAATAATTGATGAAATATGTAACAGAATTCCGCGATTCACATTTGGTCAAGGGTGTTATCGAAGAAATCAAACGAATTGTGACCCAGCATTGGGTTTTGATGGAAATTTGTGGTGGTCAGACTCATTCGATTGTTCGGTACGGTCTTGACCAACTTTTGCCTAGAGAAATAGAACTCGTCCACGGGCCAGGGTGTCCAGTATGCGTAACGCCCTTGGAGCAGATAGATCGCGCGCTTGCGATAGCGAGCCGTTCAGATGTCATATTTACATCTTACGGAGATATGTTACGTGTTCCAGGTTCGAATACTGATTTATTTTCGGTTCGCGCATCGGGTGGAGACGTTCGTGTCGTATATTCCCCATTAGATGCAGTTAAAATTGCACAAGAAAATCCAGACAAGCAGGTTGTGTTTTTTGCAATAGGGTTTGAGACTACAGCACCCGCGAATGTAATGTCAGTAATTCAAGCCAAATCCTTAGGCTTGAAAAATTTTAGCGTTTTGGTTTCTCATGTAAGAGTTCCCCCGGCCATCCGCGCAATTTTGAGCTCAAAATCGAACCGGGTACAAGGGTTCTTATTGGCAGGCCATGTTTGCGCGGTTATGGGATACCATGAATATCCAGCACTTGCGAATGAATACAAAATTCCAATGGCAATTTCTGGTTTCGAACCACTCGATTTGGTGAATGGAATTTATAAAGTTGTTCAAGCATTGGAACAGGGGAGCCAGGATAAAATCGAGAATGCTTATTCCCGTGCAGTAACCTTTGAAGGTAATCAAACGGCACAAAATATTATTAATAGTGTTTTTTTGGAATGTGACCGGCCATGGCGAGGAATTGGGGTAATACCAGTATCAGGTTGGCGTTTACGCCCAGAGTTTGATGAATTTAATGCTGAAATCCGTTTTGATGTCGGCGATATTCGTCCGCAAGAATCTCCACTTTGCATCGCTGGACAGATCATGCAAGGGCGAAAAAAACCACACGATTGCAGTGCTTTTGGCAACGAATGCACGCCCGAGCATCCGCTTGGCGCTACAATGGTTTCATCAGAAGGCGCTTGTGCTGCCTATCATAAATATGGACGATAATGAGTAGGAAAAAAGATGGCTGATTTAGTAGATATCAACGGTGCTGTATGCCCGCTTCCATTGACGCATAATGAGCAAATTGTTATGGGGCACGGGTCAGGTGGTAAGATGAGCGCTGACTTAATCTCCAAAATTTTTGCTACTGCTTTCGATAATCCCATATTGAGAACTGGGGATGATGGGGCCGTCATCGATATTCCCAAGGGCCGTATGGCGATCAGTACAGATTCGCATGTTGTTTCGCCATTATTTTTTTCTGGTGGAGATATTGGGCACCTTTCGATTTGTGGAACCGTAAACGATGTTTCAATGATGGGAGCCGAACCGCTTTATTTGAGTGTTGGCTTTATTCTCGAAGAGGGTTTACACATCGATATTCTAAAGCGAGTGGTAGCATCCATGAAATCTGCCGCAGATGAGGCCGGAATCCAAATTATCTGTGGGGACACTAAAGTTGTTCAGCGTGGCAAAGCTGATGGTATATATATCAATACAACGGGTATAGGAATCGTTCGACCAGGCTGTAATGTCAGTGGCAGTCTGGCAAACCCAGGCGATGTCATTATATTAAGTGGCCCAATCGGAGATCATGGTATTGCAGTGTTGGCAGCCCGTGGAGAATTGGGTTTTGAAACGGATGTAAGGAGTGATTCTGCGCCGCTCAACCATCTGGTCGCCGCGATAATGGAAGCTAGTAACAACATCCACGTGCTTCGCGATCCGACCCGCGGCGGGGTAGCAACCACCTTAAATGAAATTGCCCACCAATCAAATGTAGGTATTGTTCTCGATGAATCGAGTATCCCTGTGCGCCCGGCTGTAGCAGCAGTTTGTGAAATGCTCGGCTTTGACCCACTATACGTGGCCAATGAAGGCAGGCTGATCGTAATCCTGGCGCACGAAGACGCTGATAAGGTCCTCTCAGTAATGCGCCAAACAAAATACGGCGAAGATGCAGTCATAATCGGTGAAGTCCAACCAAGCCCATCCAAGAGAGTGATTATGAGAACGATGCTTGGTTCTACACGTGTAATTGATGTTTTGATGGGAGAAATGTTACCAAGAATCTGCTAGGACTTAGACAGAACTAGATCAGTAAAATAAATTTTATTCCTGAAGACTAATTTCTCCTTTCAAAGCCATAGGTTTTGGTGGGCTTGCTGGGGTGGGGGATGTTGCGGAGTCTGTGCTAAATATTTATTGAAAGAAGTCAGAAAATAATACGATAAATTACTTTCCGGATTACTGACTTTTCCAAATTAGATTCTAAAAGTAGTAATCCGATCTTTTATTGGAGTGGGGGGCTGTTTGACATTTATAAGCGTCAAGCTAACAATGCTTTCGATAAGTATTATTACCGAAAGCATTGAATTTTTGACCAAATCTATATTACAATACGGATGAATGTATCGTTTGTATGGTATTTCTCAAGTGCTCATAAACAATTTCTTCCAGCCGTAGTTACACAAGTATTATTTTCTATCCAAGTAAAAATATAGTCACCCAATAATTACCACCGTAAACCTATGCCTATCCCAACACCAGATCTATCTACCCAAGATGCGGTCAGTAAATTTGTTCGCATGGTTGAACAGTCGCGAAGCGCTAATACTTCTACTAGCTATGCGAAAGGATTACGCTTTTATTGCCTGATCCTACAAGAGAATGGTTTGGATGAAAAATCCCTACCTGCAAACCAGATAAGCGAAGATAGTCTGATTTGGTTACTGGATGCGTTGAAAGACTATTCTCCAGCAACTGAACAACTCTATACAGCAACCGTAACAAGATTTTTTAATTTCCTCGTTGCTGAAAAAATTTCTGACATTAACTTATCTCGCGCGAAAGAGATTGTTCGAATGCGTAGCCGGCGATTAGGACAACGATTACCCCAATTTCCTCGCAACGAGATTGAGCAAATCATTGATTTTGTGCTGGGTATGCCGATCTCCGCCACCGAGCCTGAAATTTACCGGGATTTACGTGACAAGGCATTCCTGATTATGCTGGCAGACACCGGGCTTAGGGTCCACGAAGCATGTAACCTTAGACGTGGGGACATAGACTGGAATGAAGGCCGGGCTATCATTATCGGTAAAGGCAACAAACAAGCGGTTGTTCGCTTTTCGAAAAGATCAATGACTGCGATCAAGGATTACCTAAAGGCTCGCAGCAAACTCGATGGGAGTTCAGGCCGATCTATGACATCCCTGCCCCTCTTTGCCAGACATGATAAAGGAGCCGGCAAAAAAATTAAACCAATATCGCCCACGACCGGTCGAAATATCGTTGATGAAAGAATTCGACAAGTGCTCGGCGATGAAGCAAAAGGCAAAATCACCCCACATTCATTTCGCCACTATTTCGTCACGACTGTATTGCGAGCATCGGGAAATTTGAAGTTAGCACAGGAATTGGCTCGTCATGCAAATATCGCAGTTACCCAGCGCTATGCCCACATATCTGATGACGAACTGGACCAGGGCTATTTTGAGATATTTGATGCTGAAAAATAATTGCGTGTGATTTCGACAAATACCCTATACTTATTGGTTTACTTTGATTGGAATTATGCGATGGAGACAAAATTGGCTTTATTAACAGCGCCGCTTCGGCGAGTTATTGACTATTACAATGACCCCGATTATTTTTCGCAAATCCGAAAAATAGCACTACCAATTACTTTGCAGAATTTTGTCTTTTCTGCACTAAATATGGCAAGCGTAATCATGATCGGGCAAAAGGGCGACGTAGCTGTTGCTGCAGTAGGACTGGCTGGACAGATTTTCTTCTTGCTTAACCTGGTTCTATTTGGGTTGGGAAGCGGAACTGGTATTTTTGCTGCCCAACTTTGGGGCAAAAGAGATATAAAAAATATTCGCAAAGTTTTAGCATTATCCCTCCGGCTTTCCTTCGGCGCAGCAATGTTATTTTTTATTTTCTCGCAATTCTTTTCTACAAGTGTTTTAGAAATATATTCGACAGATGAGCGCGTGGTTGCTGTCGGGGCTGAATATTTACGAATATTCAGCTGGAGTTTTTTCTTTTTCGCTATCACTTTTGGATACGTATTTATTTTACGTTCCACTGGAAATGTCCGATTGCCAGTAGCCGCCTCGGTCATTTCTTTGCTTATTAATGCCATACTTACCTATGCACTTGTCTTCGGAAAATATGGCTTACCAGCTTATAGCGTCAATGGTGCTGCCATCGCCATAATTATTGCTCGCGGAATAGAATGTGCCATCCTCTTAATTGGCATTTACCTTCAAAAGGATTCTGTAGCAGCTGTTACATTGAGTGAGCTCCTGTACTTCGATTGGTCATTTACATGGAAGATCATGAGACCGGTTATCCCTGTGGCAATCAACGAGATATTCTGGTCATTTGGTATCACAACTTATAATATTATTTATGCGCGCATGGGAACAGAATCTATCGCTGCAATCAACATCTTCAGCACCATAGATAACATGGCTTTTATATTTTTTATTGGTTTAGGAAATGCAACTGCCATTCTTGTTGGCAATAAAATTGGGTCTCACGAGCTGGTACAAGCTCAAAAATACGCTGGCAGATCGATTGGACTGGCAATATCTTTTGGGTTGGTGGTGGGATTTTTTGTTTTGCTTTTGCGAGGTCCAATTCTCAGCATATACAATGTTTCGCCGAAAGTTGCAGAGAACGCATATCAAATTATGACCATTGCGGCATTTGTAATCTGGATGCGAGCATCAAACATGGTTATCATCACCGGCATATTACGAAGCGGAGGGGATACTATGTATTCCCTTGTGTTGGACGGGCTAGTTATTTGGCTGATTGGAGTACCCTTGGCTGCATTGGGAGCATTTTATTTTATGCTTCCAATCCAGTGGGTTTATTTTCTGATACTATCAGAAGAGATCACGAAATTCTTTTTCGGACTCAGGCGATATTTATCGCGAAAATGGATTAATAACTTAACTCATGTAATTTAGATTGTTTCGGCTTTTTGGGTAACATAAGTATCATAAGCGGCTCTTAGCAGATTTGTTATTTTTCCCGGCTTCCCCTCCCCCACTGTTATGCCATTGATACAAACTACTGGCACTACACCTCGAGAACTGCTGGTAATAAACGCCTCATCTATTGACGGAAGTTCAGCTATGCGCAACGATCTGTATTCAATAAGCATAGCTTGCACCCGAATAAGTCGTAGAATTACCCGACGTGTTACCCCAAGAAGAATTCCATTCCGGGCGGTGATAACTTTTGAATTTTGGACCGCATAAAAATTACTGGTCATTCCTTCCATAATTTGTTCGTTTCGCGTTATCAATGCTTCGTAAATACCTTTGGCCGCCAAGGCTTGGCGCTCCATCTGACTTTTATTAATAAATTCTGTTGACTTTATGCGCGGATCAGTCCTAACGATTCCAGTTGTAACTACACTTACACCATGTTGAATTATATCCTCGTCAACGGGTTTAAAGTTCTCTATCAAGACAAAGATTTGCCCAGGCTGATCCAAGAGAGATAGACAAATCCGCACTCGCGCCTCTTTTGGCCCAAATTCCTGAAGGAGTCTCCTTATTCCTAATCGCAAGCCATCGGAAGTGACGGAAGGTTTGATTCCAGCTTCTTCACATTTAACAAATATGCGGTTCAGGTGTACTCCTAATCCTATGACTTTTTGAGCCCCGAAGTACGTTCGAAAAGTTGAATAAAGCCCCTGGGGCAGTTTCCGAGATATTTCGTCAAGTGTTTTTTCCTGAGAAAATACAGGCAGATCTCTAATTACCAGGTTACTGTCAAGCGCGCAGACTTTTATGCTCAATTTTCAACTCCTTAATTTATTCCATTGAATTCTACCATCCCATTCAGTCAGAGCAAAAAAACTATTGCATTTTTATACTCAGGGTGATAAACTAAAAAAGTAATTTATCTCTAAGAAAAGGAGGTTTTGTCTTTATGATTGATCACAAAAGAAATTTCAATTCTAATGATCCGGCTTTCCCCCTCCCTTCTTGGAGTGTGCCTGTTGATTTTTGAAATCAACATCTGTGTGTTTTCTCTCGCCACGGTGCACTCCCGCACCGTGGCTTTTTTATTCTACATCGATAGTAATTTGTATTAATACTTAGGTAAATATGACTGGCATATCCAACTCTCAAGAATCTACATATTTTGATTTCCGTAATGCTATTTCCGAAAACCGCTTAAGGGGACTATGGAGAGTCATGACCGGATTTCATCTGTCATATGGAGGTGCAGTTTTAGCCCAATCTGTTTCAGCCCTGGCCAAAACCGCCACTTTCTTTCTATTGCGTTACTTCGCCGATCTTGTCAGCGGGAACTCGACTCCGATTGGTGGAGATTTAGGGCGTACTTTTCTCTATATAGCACTTGGATTTGTTGGCTTAGCCACAATTGAAGGCTACTTTGCTTACGTCTCAGGCCGGCTGGCCGCTTACACGGCAGAGGGAATTGCAAGACGTCTGCGTAATTTTTTATTTGACCACATTCAAAGACTAAGCTTCTCGTATCATAGTGCCACGCCAACTGGTGATTTGATCGAACGAGTAACTTCAGACGTTGATGCTTTGCGCCGCTTTTTCAGTGAACAGGCTATTGGTGTTGGGCGCATTATCTTATTGTTTGTGATTAATTTCATAGCTATTCTGACTATCAATTGGAAGCTTGGCCTCGTGTCTGTTATTGTGATACCGCTAATATTACTTGTATCACTCTGGTTCTTCAAAAGAGTAACAGAACGATATGAGAAATATCAAGAACAAGAAGCTGCGCTCTCCACGACTTTGCAAGAAAATCTAACCGGTGTAAGGGTGGTTAAAGCCTTTGCCCGTCAGGATTTCGAAAAGGGTAAGTTCGAAAAAGATAACCAGGAAAAATTTATCCGCGGAAAAGCATTGCTCTTGATGCATTCCCTATTCTGGCCGCTCTCTGATATCGTATTAGGTTTTCAGATGCTTGGCGGATTTATTTTTGCCGCGACCATGGCAATTCATGGTGAGATTAGCGTTGGAACGTATCTAGCATATGTAGGTCTTGTTGTCTGGCTAATTTGGCCGATACGCAACCTCGGGCGGCTGATCGTTCAGACGTCTACTGGGATGGTTTCTTATGGACGACTTCTTGAAATCATTAAACAAAACCGAGAAATACTCACTGAAGGTAACTATCGCCCAACAGCGGCCGCAAAAGGTGAAATTTTATTCGAGAATGTAACCTTTCAGTATTCAAATGACGAAACACCAGTACTAAAAGATATTTCGTTTAATATTAAATCAGGGCAATCAGTAGCGCTGATTGGCTCCACTGGCTCAGGAAAAACATCGCTCGTCAACTTGTTACCTCGATTTCACGACTATACTTCCGGCAAAATATTATTAGATGGGATCGAATTAAAAGATTACCCACGCGAATACCTGCGCAGCCAGATAGGAATAGTCGAACAAGAACCTTTCCTTTTTAGTAGATCGATACGAGAAAACATCTGCTATGGCATTGGACACGAAGTAACAGATTCCGAAATTGAGCAAGCTGCAATCGCAGCTGCCATTCATGATGTAATAATAGGATTTCCAGATGGTTACGGCACCATAGTAGGCGAAAAAGGTGTCACCCTCTCTGGAGGACAAAAACAACGTGTGACAATAGCGCGGACATTACTTAAGAATCCAAGAATTCTGATTCTGGATGATTCAACGTCTTCAGTGGACATGCAGACTGAAGCAGAAATAAGGAAAGCATTGGAATCACTGATGGAGAATCGGACTACGTTCATAATTGCCCACAGAATACAGTCTGTCATGAATGCTGACCTAATTTTAGTACTCGATAAAGGAAAAATCATTCAAGCGGGCACGCATGACCAACTTGTGGGACAAAATACTGGTATGTACCGAAAAATATTTGATATTCAAACTCGGGTAGAGGATGAATTGGAAACTGAAATTTCGGCATATAAATAAAAATGCGTAAGGGTCTGAAACGCGTAGGCCCTTGCGGGAGAACCAAAAAATGACAAATGACAACGATCTTACCGAAGAAGAAGAACATACTAGTCCGGTGACTACTCCGGTTTTAAAACGCATTATCGGCTTACTCCGTCCACATTGGAAGTGGGTCGTCGGTTTTGTTATAACAATTGCGTTAACTTCTGCAATGGATTCTTTCTTCACTTTTATCAATAAAAATATAATTGATGAAGCTATCCTCGGAAAGGATCTAAATTCTTTATGGCGATGGGCCACGCTATATGGTGTATTCCAAATTATCCAATCGGCTATGGTTTTTACATTTATTTACCTGGCTGGTGTTCTTGGCGAACGCATTCAATATGACCTCCGCAAAAGCATGTTCAATCATTTGCAAGAGTTATCGCTCTCGTACTATTCGCAAAATGCAGTTGGACGCCTGATCGCCCGTGTAACATCCGATTCCGGTAGAGTTGCGGATCTTATGACCTGGGGACTGGTAGACACCACCTGGGCTTTCATGAACATTACCACCGCAACAATATTTATGCTGATTATTAACTGGCGACTTGCGCTGATTGTTCTTGCAATATTGCCAATCCTAAGTGTTATTGCAGTTAATTTCCGGAAGAAAATTTTGATAGAATTTCGAAATTCTCGACGGGCGAACAGCAAGATAACTGGTGCACACAATGAGAACATTCAAGGTGTGCGTATCATTAAAGCACTCGGCCGCGAAGACGAAAACTTGCGCGAATTTCAAGAATTGACAGAAAAAATGTATACGGCCACCTATCGGGCAGCATGGCTTTCAGCCCTGTTTCTTCCGACAGTCCAAATTATTACATCAATAGCGCTCGGATTTATCGTGTGGTACGGTGGTTATCAAGCAATTGACGGTTTCCTGACAATTGGTGGGATCCACGCTTTTATCTCGTACCTCACATTTATCATGTGGCCAATCCAGGATCTTGCCAGGGTGTATGCTGAAATGCAACACTCAATTGCGTCTGCTGAAAGAATTTTCAAACTTGTCGATACAGAACCTGATATCCACAACAAGCCAGACGCCTTTGATGCTAAAACCCTGTTAGGTGAAATTGAATTTGACCATGTAAATTTTTACTATGAAGATCGAAAACCAGTGCTTGCAGACTTTAACCTCAAAGTAAAACCAGGCGAAACGATTGCTCTTGTCGGGCCAACTGGTGGAGGAAAATCAACTATTGTTAATTTGCTTTGCCGATTTTACGAGCCGAGTGAAGGAACTATCAGAATTAATGGCCACGATTATACCGATTACACAATGCAAAGTATTCACAACAAGATCGGTATCGTCCTTCAAACTCCGCACTTGTTTTCCGGTACAATACGCGAAAATATCCGATACGGACAATTAGGTGCAAGTGACGCAGAAGTAGAAGAAGCTGCTACTCTTGCTGGAGCCCATGACTTTATCACTTTGCTTCCAAAGGGTTATAGCGAAAATGTTGGCGAAGGAGGCAATTTGCTATCTGTTGGGCAAAAACAGCTCATCAGTCTTGCGCGTGCCGTATTGTCGAAACCGGAGCTATTCATAATGGACGAAGCCACTTCCAGCGTTGATACGCTTACCGAAGCCCTCATTCAAAAAGGTATGGAGACCTTAATGAAGGGACGGACATCTTTTGTCATCGCCCACCGTCTTTCAACAATTAAGCGAGCTGATCGAATTGTTGTGGTTGAAAACGGTAAAATTGCTGAAGTAGGTACTCATGCAGAGCTTTTGCGAGCCCAAGGGCATTACTTCAATCTTTACACGCAGCAATTCAAATTTCAACGAGAACTTGAATATAACAACTCAGCCATATTGCCAGTTATCGAATAAAAAATTAATTTTTCCTTGATAACTCTGGTTGGTAAATATCTCCGAACTGAACTGCAGAAGCACCAATCAAAATACCTTCCCAATTTTCAGGAGGGTATTTTGATTACATCGGATCATCCAGGCTGGTTTGAACTCCACCACAATTCCAGCCTGGTCCTCGCACCATCTATATAAATTTATTTGAGGTTACAGTCATTATTGAAAACAAGTTTAGATGGGCATTACGGATAAAACCAGATACACCACCTGCCTAAGTGGGCAAGGCGGTAGATGCCAAATATAATATTTACAGCTGAAAACAAAAAACCATAACTGGCAATTTATGAGTATTCTGATGGCTCATTTTTTCAAAAGCTCGTGGCATTGCTGATAACAAATATGCTCCGTTTGGGTAATGGACTTAGTACCCGCCTACAAATATAATGGTCGCTGAAAGTAAAATAAGTAAATAACCGAAATAAAGGAGAATACAGATGGCTAAGACTGTAGCAGAAGCGCTCGCGCTCGCGAAAGACGTGAAAATGGTAGACATTCGTTTTACGGACTTACCTGGGCAGTGGCAACACTTCACCATCCCTGTCAGCCGGTTTGACGCAGAATTTTTTGAAGAAGGAATCCCATTTGATGGGTCTTCCATCCGCGGCTTTCAGGAAATACACGAATCAGACATGCTTTTGATGCCAGACCCTGGGACAATTTTTATAGATCCCGTCGCAAATATTCCCACTCTTGTAGTGACCTGTGATGTTTACGACCCGATCACGATCCAGCCCTATGCACGTGATCCGCGTTATGTGGCACGTAAAGCTGAAGCCTATCTTAAACAGACCGGAATAGCGGACACCGCTTTTTTTGGCCCAGAAGCAGAATTCTTTATATTTGACAACGTGCGCTATTCCAATAACACTCACGAATCATTCTATTACATTGATAGCGATGAAGGTTGGTGGAACAGTGGGCGAGCAGATAAACAGAATTTTGGTGGACAGATTTCGCCCAAGCGTGGTTACTTCCCGGTTCCACCGACTGATACACTCCAGGACATTCGCTCTAAAATTGTTATGGCACTCGAAGATGCCGGTGTACCAATGGAAATTCATCACCATGAGGTGGCTACCGCGGGTCAATCAGAATTGGGAATGCGATTTACAACCTTGACACGTATGGCCGACCAGCTCTTGCTCTATAAATATATTGCCAAGAACATTGCTCGCCAGAATGGAAAAACTGTAACCTTCATGCCGAAACCACTTTTCGGTGATAATGGATCTGGCATGCATGTTCATTCTTCGCTTTGGAAGGGTGATACCAATATATTTTACAATAGCTCAGGCTACGCCGGTCTATCGGATACTGCCAAATATTATATCGGTGGTTTGCTTAAGCATGCGCCGGCACTTTTGGCACTGACATCACCCACAACTAATTCCTATCGCCGCCTCGTTCCGGGCTACGAAGCACCTGTCAATCTGGCTTATTCACAACGTAATCGTTCTGCAATTTGTCGCATCCCGGTTACAAAAAGCCCCAAGGCCAAAAGGGTCGAATTTCGAGCCCCGGATGCTTCCAGCAATCCCTACTTATGCTTCTCTGCCATTCTTATGGCCGGGTTGGATGGCATTCAGAATCGTATTGATCCAGGTGATCCGCACGATAAAGATTTATACGAACTTCCGGCGGAAGAAGCGAAGCTGATCAAACAAGTTCCTGGCTCGCTTGGGGACGTCCTGAATGCTCTTGAAGCGGACCACGAATTCTTGCTAAAGGGCGATGTATTTACTTCCGATTTATTGGAAGCCTATATTGATTATAAGCGCATCAATGAACTGGATCCAATTCGCATGCGGCCGACACCATACGAATTCACGCTGTATTTTGATATTTAGTCGTTTTTTGACTTTTTGGAATCCATTCGCATAGATCGCCGACAACTGACCGCCGACCAATTTTGGCAAGCGGTCAGCGGTCGGCGGTCAGTTTTTTACATCGGTGGTTCGGTGACATCACTTTTTATTTCTTCTTTCATACTCGGTATTGCATTTTGTGCACCACCGGGAATTGTCACGGCTGAGACAGTTCGGCGCGGACTTGCCAGAGGTTTTCAGCCAGCCCTTCTCGTTCAGTTGGGGTCAATTGTCGGCGATTCCGTGTGGGCTGCAATTGCGCTCACCGGAGTGAATTTTCTTATCCAAAATCGGATTGCCAACCTGATCTTGACTATTCTCGGAATGGCCTTACTTGCACGCCTTGCTTTCATTGCTTTTAGGGATGCTCTTCAAGATGTGGAAATCGGTACATTGCCCACTTCAGGAAAGAGTGATCTGGTCACTGGCGTGCTACTCTCTTTAAGCAATCCGTTTGCCATTGTCTTCTGGTTAGGAGTCAGCACTTCGGTCTTCTCGGGTTTACCAGGAAAACCCGAGTGGCTTGACTTCGTCATATTTTTTACAGCGTTCTTATTAGGTACTCTTTTGTGGTGTTTCTTTCTTGCCGGGCTAGTTGCATGGGGGCGACGATTTATCACACCTGCCTTTTTTCGTTGGGTGAACTTTGTGTGTGGATTAGCCTTAGCCTACTTTAGTATCAATCTTTTCATTGGAATCGTTTCTGCCATGAAATGAAAATAAGCACATGTTACAATCGAAAATGCGAACAGGGCAGCCGAAATGAAAACTCAAAAAATCCATCAATCCGAAGATCCAGATTCACGCTTGCTAAAGGCTCTTGCCAGTCTAAATGATATCAGTGGTGCTATTAACAGAATAGGCTCTAACGATGTTATTAGCAGCGTAAATAGTCTTCAACTGATTGTCGAAAGTGCAATTTTAGTAGTGCCTGGTTCATCGGCAGTGATTTATACATACGATGAATCTCGCCATGCTTTCGAAGGAGAATCTCGGGTTTCAGCAGAACCCGAAAGCCGTAAGCATATCGTTCCGTTCAATAGTATTGACGATGATTCGCCTCGACAAATTGGAATTGGGATTCGCACGATTCTCCGACGGCGCAGTGTGTTATCTTATGAGGAAACTGATCTCGATGTGCACCCTTATCACACTTCGCTGGGAGTAAAAGCGGCCGGGTGTTTCCCTTTGATCGTTACAGATCAGGTCGTTGGCGTTTTGTACGTTTACTTGAGAGAAGAACGCGCTTTTACCCGATTGGAACTGCTGATGTTAGAAAACTTTGTTAACCAGGCAGCTATGGCAATTTATCACACACGCCGCCTTGCCAACATGCGCCGTGACTTGGCTCGAAAAGAAGATGAATTAAACCGACTTCATCGTGCGGGGATGCTGATTTCTTCCCGGTTGAAACTTGAAGAAACGCTCGAATCAATTCTCCAACTGGCACTGGATATGACCAATGCGCATTATGGAATTTTTCGACTTCTTGATCGCAGCGGAGAAAACCTCATCACCCGAGCTTTTACCGGTACTGATATGACACGTCCAAAAATTGAGACACTCTCAGTCGATATAGATAGCGTCATGGGTCATGTAGCCCGGAGTCGCCAACCTATTTTGATACCGGATTTACAAGCCGAGCCCTGGTCCAAGATTTATTACCCACTCGACGCCGGCTTAAAAATGCGGTCTGAATTAGCTGTTCCACTGATCAATGCCAGTGGTCGCCTGGAAGGTGTGCTAAATCTGGAAAGTCCGGAGCCAGCAGCTTTCGATGAAAACCACAGCCACATGCTGCAATCGCTTGCAACTTACGCGGTGACGGCCATCCAGGATGTCCGGCTTCTCGATGCACTGCAAGAGGTGGCACGCCAGATATTTTCGCAACCATATAAACAAGTATTGGCGCACCTGGCAGAAATTGCCTGTGATTTACTAAATGCTTCCGCGAGCGCTATCTGGCTAATGCACGACAAGGAACTTATTCTTGAAGCATCCAGCGGCGGTCATCATCACGGAGATAGAATGCCGGTAAATAACAGTCTGACTGGTCAGGCTGTGTTAACGCGTGAGGCTGTTGTAGCCTATGATGTACGTACCGATCCGCGGTTTCATCGTCAAGATCTGGCTCAATCGCAGAATTGGGTGCGTGCCCTTATCGTACCAATGCTGGTAAGTGATTCTGAAGAACCCATGGGAGCGTTTGGTGTTTACAGCTCCACGCCAGATACAGGGCGGTTTGCCGAATCAGATTGGGACAAAAAGGTATTGACCTTCCTGGCCCATTATGCCGTTCTTGCACTAAAAAACGAGAACCGTCAGCAAGAGCTCCGAGCTGCGCAAGAACAACGTTCAGTTGCTGAGACATTTGCTGCCGTGGGAGATATAGCCTCTAATCTCCTGCATCATCTCAATAATAAGGTGGGGACTATTCCAGTTCGAGTTCAAAGTATTCAAGATAAATATTCATCAGTTCTCGCTACGGATCAATATTTGACAAATAATTTGTCCGAAATCGAGCGATGTGCCATGGAAGCCATGCAAACAGTTAGAGAAAACCTTGCACATTTACGCCCCATTCACATCGAACCTGTCTATGTTGCTGCCCGCGTTGTGGATGCATTGCATACTGCTCAATTACCGCCAGGAATTCAGGTCCAAACCGAAGGTCTTGAACACTTACCAGTTGTCATGGCAGGCAGCCAAGGGTTGACCTTTGTATTTATCAATCTACTCGAAAATGCTTCCGACGCAATGCGTGGGAAAGGCACCATTAGCATAAAAGGTCATGCTACCTCAAAATGGGTTGAGATCACAGTCAGTGACACAGGACCAGGTATTCCGTTGGAACTTCACAATCGAATATTTGAATTAAATTATTCTGGTCGATCAAATACCAAACCGGGGAAACTTGGCTTCGGTCTATGGTGGGTCAAAACGCTTATGACTCGTTTGGGAGGATCTGTAAATATCGAGAGTGACGGACAGTTTGGGACAGCATTCCGGCTTCGCCTGCCTATGTTGGAGGAGAAATCATGAAATCTCCGCCCATCCGCGCTCTGATAGTTGAGGACGACCATTCATGGCAGCAAATTCTTTATGAAATTATTTCAGATTGCGGACTTGAAGCGGACATAACCTCTAATCTGAACGATGCCATTGTGGCACTTAAAGGCCAGCCGCATCGATTAGCAGTGGTCGATCTGTCTTTATCTCCTAACGATCATAACAACTACGATGGACTTCGTGTTCTTGATGCAGTTCGCAAACTCGATCCGAATTGCCGAACTTTACTTTTAACCGGTTTTGCCACGGTTGAAATTGCTGTTACAGCCCTGACCGATTATGATGCATTTACATTTTTAAGGAAAGAAAGTTTTAATCGAGGACAATTTCGAGAATTAGTCTATCGTGTTCTTGCAAGCGCTCCTCAACAAAATTATCAAAATAGGGTTGCTTCAGCTTTGACCGAAAACATAAGCAGACCAAACTTGTCAAGTCTTCCCACATATTATCCCGCAGCTACCGAAGGTAAAGCCATCGTCGTTGAAGATGATGCGGGGTGGCGAAGTATTATCGAAGAAATGCTCAGAGATTCAAACTTCCAGGTACGTTCTTGCAGCAGCTTCGGCGAGGCTTTGGGATACTTACGTCGTGAAAAATTTACATTGGCAATTGTAGATCTGTCATTAGATGGAACAGTAATAGATTTTTGGGATCAAAAAATTGCGAACGAAAATCTTGGTGGTTATCAATTGCTAGCAAATATCAAAGATAGCAATATTCCTACGATAGTGGTCAGCGGAATTGCATCACCGGATGATATTAAGCGTGCCTATGCAGAACATTCAATTTTTGCTTACATCGAAAAACAAGCCTTTGACCGGGCAGCCTTTTTACGCATCATCGCAGATGCCCGCAAAACCTATACTTCAAATAAAGACCTTAACTCACTCACAGACCGTGAACGTGAAGTCCTGGACTTTCTTGCGCAAGGTTTAACGAACAAAGAAATCGCAGAAAAGCTGGTCATCACTACAAACACCGTCAAACGTCATTTAAAGGCAGTTTTCGAAAAACTTGACGTACATACAAGATCTGCCGCTGCAGCCAGAGCACTTGGCGAAAAATAGCCATTTTCCGTTCCAAACTTCCTATTTGCCACCCACATTGAATATGGGTTCCAGCTTGCTCCGATCATTCTCTTTCTTAGGACTAGCACCAAATAAACCAGGACACTCAAATAATAGACTCCCAATTAAAGACATACATCTCAATAAATTAACCACCCAAGTCGGTATAAATTCAGTGTAAATATTCTCAATACCAGCTACTTTGGTATAATGATGATGTAACCGGTTACATCATCATTGTCGCGGGGTAAACATGTCACGGTTTAGCAGCAATCTCCTCATTTTTTTGCTCATTATTGCAATCCAGCTTTCGGCCTGCCAAGCCCAAACCGCCAATCCTCCAGTGTCCACCATTATTGGGAAAAACGAAACTTTTCAACCCACCGTGAGCCCAACTACGACCCCAAAGCCACCTACTCCTGATGGCTTGTTTGTGGACACGACCCAAAACTTAGGCACAGTCAGTCAATATGTTTACGGCACAAATTATGGACCATGGATAGCTGTGCCTGCCGGAATGATTTCTGAAGCAAAGAATGCTGGTATGAACATAATCAGGTTTCCCGGTGGTGCATGGGGGGATCAGAACGATCTCAGAGAATACCAGATTGACACATTTATGGCATTTTGCCAGATGTTAGGGGCTGTACCCAGTATAAGCGTCCGTTTACACAATGGAACGCCTGAACAAGCTGCCGCAATGGTAACCTATGCCAATCTCACCCGAAAATATGGCATAAAATACTGGTCAATTGGCAATGAACCTGATTTATATTCCAAAGAGATTAACGCTAATTATGACACACCAGAATACAACCGCGCATGGCGTTCAATCGCACTCGCAATGAAAGCAGTAGATCCTACAATCTTATTAATCGGCCCCGAAGTTAGTCAATTTACAGCCAACCCAGAAAATAACAAAAAAGATTCTTCAGGTCGAGACTGGATGGCTGAATTCCTGAAAATTAATGGCGATATCGTCGATGTGGTCTCGATCCATCGCTACCCATTCCCCAAAAATCCAGCTGTCTCGGTCGCCATTAATGATCTTCGTACAAACGCCAGTGAATGGACTGACATTTTACATTACTTAAAAGAATTGATACACGAAAACACTGGGAGAAATATACCCATTGCTGTTACAGAATTCAGCACGCATTACAACAAAGCCATTGGTGGTGACGCAACTCCAGATTCGCTTTATGCTGGAATCTGGTTGGGCGATTTGCTCGGACGCTTCATATCAGAGGATGTATTAATCGCAAACCACTGGATGTTGACATCCAGTGGTGATCAAGGTGGTTGGGGTCTCATTGGTCGAGGAGAATTAAGACCAGCGTATTATGCTTACCAAATGTACAAAATGTTTGGAAAACAACGTTATTTCAGCTCTTCGAAAGATCCAGATGTGAATATTTACGCAGCCAAAAACAATCCAGATATTTTGACAATAATGGTTGTAAATTTGGCCAATGAAGATAAAACATTACCATTAAATATTGGTGGGGTGACAAGCTTGATAAACACACAGACCTGGCTTCTTGACGATGAGCATAAAGCCGAATTTTTATCGGATTCGACCATATCGAGTAACAGTCAGATTAAATTGCCACGCCAATCTATCACCTTATATGTGATGAAATTACCTTAATAGACTAACATACACATTTTCTTCTATCCATGCTAACCCAATAAGACACGATAGCAAGTAAATATCTTTAATATTTTAATTACTTCAATGATTTGGACGTATGCCAAATGACCAATTCATATCTGTATACATCGTCTCTGCTTTGTAAACACGATCAGTAAGTGGGTTCAAAGAAGCAGCAATTAGTGGAGAAATCAGAGAAATTGATTTCCGCCCATAAAAATACTTATAGTACAATTTATTAGCGTCTGCTTCATCCAGGGCCCAATTAAGGTGAGTGAACCGGGAAACATCGAACGGGCGTGTATAACCACGAAGTGTTTTGGCTTGGCCTACGCTACAATAATGTTCAAAATATGTCATCACCAACTCGCGAATTGTTTTGTAAACAGGTTCTCGAAAGCCAAGATTTACATAGTTTGACTTTGCCACGGCACCCCATCGCCCGTGGATCTGATAAAGAGCCAGTACATGATCATCATCTTCGCCAGGTTCAGGAACAAGATCTATCATCAAAGGCCGGAAACCAAGGCGCCATAATGCCAGAACCGCAAATAAGCCGCCATCAAGACAGTGAGATTGCCCATCCAAAAGAACATTAAGCGGAGATCGGTCACGTTCTTCGGCGATATAGGGTATGCTTTCGAGATACGACTGGATCGTAAATGGGGAATCCAAGCCCAAAAATACTTCTCGCGGCCCAGCCGGTAAGTTAATCTCAAAATTATTGACAAACGACATTTTTTTCTCCACGGCAAAAATCTTAAGAAATTATTCTTCCGAAGGTGCTCTCACCGGGTCTGTAACCCAAGCAAGGATAATCTCTCTAAGGTTGGGATACCGCTTTTCCCCCAACCCCGTATTTGATAATATTCTGGCAGCATCTTTCCAAGATCCACGACCCGACCTTTGGCTGGGCCGGCAGTTAATGGTTCGTTGAGCATTCGCGGAGAAAGTGTATCCTGGTCAGGACCTGAGCCCGCAGCTACAAGGAAGAGTCGCTCTAAATTATAAATACGCTCGGCAGCCAGCATGGCCTCATCAGGAGTATAGTTTGCTCCGGTTGTCAAATTTAAAAGCTCAGTGAGAAGGATAGGCCAAACCATCCTATCTTTGCTGAAGACATAACGCAATGTAAAAAATACACACATGCCTCCAGCATCAATCAGCGCAAACGCATCCTGGAATCTCGCCACCAACTCTGCCTTGCCATCAGTTGAGAGCGGATCGACTTTTACAGGTACACCGAAGACTTCTTCATAGGCAACATCGCCTTCCATGTGTGAAGCACCCTTATTTGAAGTTGCGTAGAGCAAACCCATACCTTGAGACCCACGCGGATCATAACCAGGGAATTCCTGCTTGCGGGCAGTTACGGACATTTCAGGATGATCATATTTTTCGGCCAAACGATAGCTTCCCATTGCCAATTCCATCCCAAAACCATCGCGAGAGGCGGTCTTTTTGATCATATCGATAACTGCATCAGCATCACCAAAACGCAGCGCCTGTCCGGTTTGCTCTTCTGAGATAATCCCCTTTTCGAACATTTCCATAGCAGCCGCAATCGTCAGTCCTGTCGAAATTGTGTCAAGGCCAAGCTCGTTGCAGAGATAATTCGCTTTTAAAAGAGCAGCGAGATCATCGACGCCACAGGCTGATCCGAGGGATGCAATGGTTTCGTATTCTGGTCCTTCTCCCTTGCCCGCGTATTTACCTTCCGGCACGGCTGTTAACCGTCCACATGCAATTGGACAGCGGTAACAAGGTTTGTGACTTATCAAATAACTATTTTTTAAGGCAACCCCATCAATCTTATCAACACCTTTGAAAACCCCGGCTTGGAAATTTCTCGTAGGTAAAATGCCGAGCGTATTGGTCACTTGTGGGACATAGGCGGTCCCATATTCCCGCAAGGATGAACCTTTCTTAATATCAACTCCCACTTCTTTGTTTAAACTCAAGCTCAATTCTCGCATGCCGGATTCGTCGAAGAACTTTGGCTGAATTTTCCCGAATACCGCCACTGCCTTGAGGTTTTTACTGCCCATTACAGCTCCAACACCAGAACGAGCGGCTGCGCGATGTTTATCATTCATAATAGAAGCCATAAGAACCAGATTTTCGCCTGCCGGACCAATGCAGGCGACCTTGGCATCTTTATGTGTCTCCGAAAGGACCATGTCGGTGGTCTCTGGGACATCTTTTCCCCACAGATTAACAGCCGGTCGAAGCTCCACATGATCTTCATTTACCCAAAGGTACACTGGAGTAGTAGCTCTACCTTCAAAAATAAACATATCAAAACCTGTTCGTTTCATCCAGGTCGGAAAATCGCCTCCAGAATTTGAGTGTGCTAAGGCGCCAGTAAGTGGTGACTTCGTAACCACCATATAACGATTCCCGGTTGGCGCGGTAGTTGCAGTTAATGGCCCAGTAGCAAATATTAGCTTATTCCCAGGCGAGAGAGCGTCCACTCCAGGATCGATTTCGTCATAAAGATAGCGAATTGCCCAACCTCGTCCGCCAATATAATCCCTTGCAACTTGAGGATCAATATCTTCAACCGATGTTTTTAGATTTGTTAGATTGATTCTGAGAAGTTTTCCATGCCAACCATACATAATTTCACCTCGGAAAAACTAAGTTAGCCTCCAGCAATTGCTGAAAAGGCACTGATTGTGTCACCATTCGATAATTGCGTATCAAGACTAACGGTAAAACCGTTGAGTAAGACGACACTGCTATCATCCATCGGGACATTAAATTGGGATAAGATATTTTCTAGTGTTGATCCTGGGACAACTTCAATATCAATAATATTCCCCTTTGTGCCTGCAGGCAGTAATTTGATGTATGTCGCAATGAGTTTAAGCCGTACAATCATAGACTGATTTTAACATGATGTGCGGCCATATTCGAAACTTCTTTAGCTGCACATATCGGTAATGATCCTTTGCGAAATTCATCCCAAAAACTGACCCGATGGCCATCCAGAAAAACGTCAGGCGATCGGGTCAGTAATAGATTTTTATTTATCATAATAATTGTTGTACCAAAGCATTCCGGACAACAATCATTGGTAATTTAGATTATTCGTTTTCAGACTTATGGAATCAATCCCAATTCTTTTAGCCTTCCAAGTACGTTATTTTTATTCCACAGTAAAGAACCCTGCGGTCCTGGCGAAGTCCATTCTTGTTTAACGGCATCCTGTGTAATCGAACTTGCTGGAACTTCTTTTAGCAAGCAAGCAAGGTTGTTAATTTGTTCCACACTCAGATCTGTGGCGATTACATTCTTGAATTGAGTAAATAAATCTGGAATCTTTGCCATTACCAACGGGTCAGTCAACTTTTGTCGCAAGGCTTCAAGTATCAAATCGTTGCGCTTGATACGACCAAAATCGGAATCCGGTATTGCGCGTGCATATGCAACAACCTGAGCGCCATTCAGTGTCTGTTGTCCGGCCTGAATTACAATCCCAATATAGGGATCCGTAGTCCTGACGGGAATATTGATCGGTAAACCTCCAATAGCATCAACCATTGTGGCGAGATGGTTTAAGTCGATGGTCAAATAATGATCTGTGGTTAACTCAAAATTCTTCGAGAGCATTTTCGCAGTTAAGCGAGTGCCATCAACTACAGTATCAATTTCGGTAAAGTGTAATGATCGGAGTCGCCCTTCGTAATACACCATGCCAAGTCGGGCTCCATCAATAGAAGGACTGACTAATCCCAAACCAGCTGTATCCACCCAAAGATCGCGCGAGAAAGCATAGACCGCAACCTTATTATTATCAAAGTCCGCACGTAATATTCTAGTCAGGTCTGCACCTTTTTGTCCCCGCATTTCAGCATAATCTGAACCAAGAACTAATAAGTTCCAGGCGCCTGTCTGGCCACAATTACCTGCGGCTGCAGACACGGATTGACGATCTTGCTGCACCGGTCCAGCCCAGACTTTGTTACCACCAATGAAAAACACCACTGCAAAAACAAGCACGAACCCGAATATGATCAAGAAATTTTTTTTCATGCGCCATCTCCTGACGAACAAATCAATTGATGATTAGAAAACTAAATCCAATCCGGAAACTCTTTGAATATCAACCTAGGGAACCATTCCCAAGTCTTTGAGCCGCGCCAATACATTGCTTTTATTCCACAAAAGTGACCCCTGGGGTCCCGGGGAAGTCCATTCTTGCTTGACACTATCCTGAATTACCGAGCCAGCTGGGGCTTCCTTAAATAAGCAGGCAAGATGGTTAATCTGCTCCAGGCTTAAGTCGGTGGCAACTACGCTCTTGAATCGTGCGTAAAGATCTGGGATTTTTGTCATCATACCCGGATCAGACATTTTTTGACGCAGCGCCTCTAATAAGAGATTATTTCGTTGAATACGGCCGAAATCAGAATCCGGTATAGCCCGAGCATATGCGACAACCTGGATGCCGCTTAATGTCTGCTGACCTGCCTGTATCACCATAGATCGGAAGAGC
>JAPLGT010000319.1:0-11248 GCA_026390035.1 Chloroflexota bacterium | reverse complement strand
CTCGCCCATGGCGGTCTACAGGATCTCGGATGATGTTTCAATCCACGCCGCCTGGGTAGGCGGCGACCAGGATTGGGCAGAGCGATTGGTGTACCAGGTCAGTTTCAATCCACGCCGCCTGGGTAGGCGGCGACGATCGTTTTTGCTTGCATCTCAATATCATGCAGTGTTTCAATCCACGCCGCCTGGGTAGGCGGCGACGGATAAAAGTGTAGTTTCCAGACACCTTCACCACGTTTCAATCCACGCCGCCTGGGTAGGCGGCGACGGCAATATCTGGTGGGTTCAGCTGTACACCTGCCAGATATTGGTAGTGCTATCTCATTGTAATCATAAAACACATCTTCATCCGGACTTATTATATTATTAAGGTTCTTTTTCCCTGCGAACCCACTCGAGATTTCATGTTCACCTGGGGTTCGCAAAATCGACTTTCAGGCAATCAAGGCACCTTCCAGATCGAGACTGGCCTTTGCGCCGATGTGTTCCACGCGTTTACGCCATTCATCGCCAAGATAATAGAAACGCAAACTGTCTTTCTCTAAATCTATTATTTTTTCCAGGGTGGCCTGTAATAGTTTCAAACGTGCCGGGTCGATGACACATTCAAAAACTGAGTTTTGCACTCGCTGTCCGTAATTCTGACAGGCCTTGGCAATTTTCCGCAAGCGTTTTTGCCCGGCAGCGGTTTCTGTGTTGATATCATAAGTAATCAGCACCATCATATATGCAACCTGTTAATTCCAGAAATAAGGTGGGTAAGCATCCAGGTCGCCGCGTAAAAAACGAGCCAGGAGCATGGCCTGAACATGCGGAAGCAAGCCAAAGGGAATGCGTTCCTTGAGGAAAGGATGCACAATCTCATCTTTTTTTCGTTCCTGCCACGCACACAAAACGATCTTTCGGGTATCTTCATCCATCAAAATTCCACCACTTTCTTTTTGCAAAAAACCTTTTCCAGTAATCTGTTTGCGATTGACCAGAGAAAGTGCAAGTCGGTCTGCCAGCACTGGTCGCAGTTCCTCCATTAAATCCAATGCCAGGGAAGGTCGCCCTGGACGATCTTGGTGTAAAAATCCAACATAAGGGTCCAGTCCAACTACTTCTAATGCAGAGGCTACATCATTCGCCAGCAAGGTGTACAAAAAAGAAAGCAAGGAATTTATATTATCGAGAGGTGGGCGGCGTGAGCGTTCCTTGAAGCAGAAAGCCTCCCGCTGTTGCAGGATCAACTGGTCGAATACGCCAAAATATAGTTTCGCTGCGCTGCCCTCGAAACCCATCAGATCGTTAATGGTTTTACAAGTCTGAATTTCTCCGAGAGTTTCCTTAAGCGATGCCGATACTGCGCTGATCGCTTGAGTATTCAGCAAAAGGCCATGATCGCGCAGGGCACGTTCGAGTACTTTTCGGCTGTTGGCAATTTTTCCCAGCAGAAAGGAAGCTGCTACCGGCACGCTTTCATCATTTTTCTCAGAGACTTCATATTGTTTCTTGCGCAAAAGGACGTTACCCTTGATTTTTCCGGTTACCCGTGCTTGAAACCGCCCATTGGGGCTGAGAAAGCACAGCCCTACATTACGATCGGCGCACGCCCCCATTAGTGCTGGGCTGGCGCCCAGATAATTGAAACAGACGATATTTTCCAGGTTGTGCAGCGGCAAACGGGTAGACGAGTGTTCGTCTTTTTTGATGACTATATTTTCGCCATCCAGAGATAGATAAGCTTCGGGACTGGTGACATATAAGACGTTGGCTAATTTTTTCATTGATCAGGCGCTTTCAATTTGCTGTCGGATAAAACGAGAGGCTGCCATGACATTGTCTTGCAATTCTGGCAAGCAAATATCGGCCAGGGAGCAAGAGCGGCAGGCTTTGGATGTTTTGACGCGCGGAGTATAGCCGCGTTTGAAGTAGGCCTGCATCTCCTCGGCCATGTCGTTCACCAGTGCGCGCAGTTCGGCGGTTAGATCGACAGAAACCCGCTTACGGGTTTCGCCGTAATAAAGCCAGCCTACTGGTATGCTGACTGCCAGCATTTCTTCAAGACAGATCGCCTGAGCACAGAGTTGGGCCTCGTCGCAAGGGTCGCGTTTTTCGTGGCCGCGCTTGTACTCCACCGGGGCGGGCAGGTATAGCCCATCCCGTCCAGGTAGTTTCACACCTTCAGGCGACTCGCGAAACTCGACCACGTCACACACTCCGGAAAGCCCCAGACGATACGAGGCCACCGGCACCGAACGCGCGGTAATCGTTCCCTGGCGGGTTTCGGTGAAAAAAGGATTATCCACGCGATTGTGCAGCAGTTTTCCTTCCACCGTCAGCACGTTTTCTTTCCATTGTTGTTCAACATGGATTAACGCCCATTGCCTGCGACAAAACAGAAAGTGTTGAATGCCTGAAAGCGGCAGAAGGTCATCGGACTTATATTCGGTTCTCATTGTTATTGTTCGCTCCGATGTGATCTGTAAACTCTCTGTCGAATTTGCAAATCATACTGACCTGGATTTGGTGTTAATTGTTTCAAATATCAGGCACCTGTGGCAAGCTGGCCATGTGGGGTCTGCACTTGAACCAGAAAATTTCATTTCTATAAGCGCACAAACTAGCGTAGTATTACTCGGCTTGTTAAAAACTGTAGATTGCAGCATGCCAGATGGTGCCAGTGAAGTCGTCGAATTATCTGAACACGCAGATCAAACTCCTTTCCCTGGTATTGCTCAGTGAAGAGCAATACCAGGGGCGTTTTTTTATTTTTCGATAATCGTTACGCCTTCCGGAGCTGGCCCCATACTGATTTCGTAGTCACTGAACTGGCGCGGCGGGTTGGCTTCAGCTTTCTTGCTCACCTTTACCAATTCAAAAAGGCGATGGGATGGAGCATTTCCCAGATCGCTGTCATGTTTAAATATAACCAGTTTGCGTGTCGCCATCTTGCCACGTGCAGCTGAGTGATCATGTTCGAACATATTGATTAGTGCTTCCCATAGTAATGCGAGATCATCTTCAGAAAAACCAGTCCCTTTGCTAGCATCATTGGCGAGTTTAGCCGAGACATACCCTTCGGCTCGATACAGACCATAGGGGACAATATGCTTGCGGCCCATTGTCCGCTCCTTGTCGGCTTCCTCAATCCGGGTTACAGTCTGGCGAGTGATGGTTACTTCCTGTTGAATTATGGGGTCAATGCTTCGTGAGAAGTTGATTTGTACTGGACCACGCACCTGCCCACAGTTATCGCCGGTACTCATCACAGCACCAAAGGTGCGCACATCGAAGAAGTTGGCACACATCCATTGACGGGCTTCGTTTACCTTTTCGGATTTCACCTTATCGCCTGTTTTTAAGCCTACAGCGGCATAGGCTTCAATATGGTTCTGGTTGAGTGGCGTACCCTCTTTGATATAAATTCGGTAGCCGGTTGCGTCGCCCTTCACGAGTTCCGCATAATTACGGATTTTGCGTTTCAAACAGACATCGGTGACAATTCCGAAGCCGGTTTCCGGGTCAATACGCGGCATGTTCCCGGCATCCGGGTCGCCGTTAGGGTTGCCGTTTTCGACATCATAAAGCAGGACAAATTCGTAGCGATTAGAGATAGGGGTGGTCATGGCTGATTTTCCTTTTGATGGTTATTTTGTTTCGAGGGAAGTGACTACGGCGATAACGTCGTTTTTGACATAAAAAGCTGCACGCTGGTGGTAATACCCCAGAATAAAGACACCCTGTTCATCCAGGGACAAGCGCGCCGGGATGGGATTCTTCTCTACATCCAGCAACCCCAATATTTCTTGAATACGTCTGTCGTAATTCATTTTTTTACCGCTATCCTGTCTGACCTTGGAGATGTGGTGTTGCGAAAGGCGCAAGAGGACCGGGAAAACGCTGGCAGGAGATGCGCAGGCTGATGTGAAATAACGATCTTTTATGCTGGCATTCACATCACCAATTGCATCTTGCTGGACTTTTTCCAGCACTGCGAACAATCGCCCGAGTACGTAGGCGGGAGTGGTGGCTTGTTCATTGAGCGACATTGCAAGAACCTCCTGGTACTTGTTTTGATTGTGATATTTGCGAATGAGAAAGGCTTTAATGACTGCAACGCGGATGTAGTTAATTTTATGGATGTGTTTTTGATCATCGTCAACATCTGCGCGGATACGATTAATAATGGCATAGTAAAGGGCTGCCGGATAAGGCGCGCCTGTCAGGATGGAGCGCATAACCGAACCTGCCATCAATGGCGATGCGTCTTTGTCTTTGGATTTCTGCGAAACAGTCTCCCTAAGAATATGCCCGACCGTGATGTAAGTGGGTTGATTACCGTATTCTTTGATGATTTCCAAATCGCGATAATGCTGTATCATGCGGTCAACGATTTTTTGGAAAGGATCGGTGAGGAAGAAACGTATTGAAACTCGCGCTGCATTGGGAGCCAGTCCAAGAATATAAAAACTCGGATTTTCGTCTTGTAACTCTGTTAAGAGAGCATCCAGATCCAGTTTTTGAACGCGTCTAATCTTTTCGGCAACTTCCTTCAAACCTTTTTCGGCTTTTTTACGCCCTTCCTGCTCTTCGGTAATGGGTTCTTCGACGGTGGGCGGCTCGAAAATCCCTTCGAAGGCTTCGGCATAGCCTTTTCTCTCGCTTTCGGCCCAATAGACGACCGTGGTATCACCGATCGTTAGTTTTTTATTGGGATTGGATGATGAGAGTAGATATTTCAAAGCAGTTGCATAAGCAAATGTTGCTTTCTCGCTCACAGGTGAATTTAATCCCTGCCCCTTAAATCGGTTGTATGATTCGTAGGCACGTTCGTTGAAACTAACCAATGATGCCCCTGTGGCAGTGGATCCACGGATACCGGAAAAGCCAGGATGCAAACGCGCAATTGGCCCAGTTTCACCAGTGATTAAACACTGCCCGAGAACTGCTTCACTGCCTGACTTGTAAGAATCCCACGGTCTTTGTGCGCGAATTTACCATTGAACATAAAAACCAAATTACCACCTTTCAAAATGGTTTCGAGATGGCTGGCAATACTTGGCTGCTCTCTACCTTTTTCAAGATCATAATTATCAAGGAAAGCGATAACCGCTCTAGCAGTTGGAGAATCAATCCCGCTCAATAGCTTTTTATTGTGATGACGAAATGCTTCAAAGCGTTTCCTGGCATAATCTGGATCTTTTGCTTCTTTGTCTGATAATCCCAAAACATAAACGCTGTTGTCCCACAAATAATTTGCAGAAATATTGACTGCGCGCTTGACTTGTTCTGGTACGATCATTCGACGTGGTTTATCCTCCATTTTCTTGCCACGCAGTACCTGTTCAAATAGAGGAAAAATATCCAGCAATTCACCGTCTGAAGAGAGGTTTAGCGCGAAACTTATTCCAATCGAGCTGTAGCCAGGCGGCGAAATGTCGCTTTCTGGATCTTGCAAAAGAATATCGTAGTAGCGTGTTAATGCCTGCAGGATCATCGCCGCACCTCCACATTGGTCAGGTCAAGCACGCCATTGCATAGTTTTGCTTTGAAAAACTGAGGCTTGATATCGCGCAAGTTGGAGAAGTCCAGATCATATAGCATCCAACCTAAATCCCGGTCGCCAAGTGGACTCGCGGGAATAACGCCATCTTCAATAATTTCCACTTTTGCGCCAAACTCGCGAGTCCCAAGACTGGGTGCATGAAAATGCTGTCCTTTGCGCAAACGGCGCAGGGCCATGTTGTAATGTTTCTCTTCAGTATCTTCTGCCCCGGCTTTATCTGTGAGCACAAAGTGGACCTCAATGATGTAATCTACGTCTCGTAGGACCATAGCGGCACGTTGCTGGCGAGTATCTGTAGCCGAAATATAAAACGGATCGTTTGCGCCGTTCATTCTGCGCCGGGCTTCACTCTCAGAGGCCTTGTCGCTCACCTCGTTGCGGCGAATATTAGTGAACTCGATTTCTTTTAGAACGTGAATTTTGTCGACCACCCAACGAATGGCAGGCTTCCAGTAAACAGCCTCAATGATTCCACGCGCTGCTGAGGGGGTGATAACCTCGTAACTAACCCGTTCGACCTTCATTTCTGGCCGGGTGAACAAGGCATATTCGCCGCGCACACGAACTGTGATTCCGTATCCCATTTGTGTAGCCTCCTTTCTCTGCTTCAATCAAAAAAGATTGCTGCGCCGCCCTCACTGGCGGGCAGGATAATTCCGGTCTTTTGATCATAATATGTCATGTCGTTGAGTAATGCATAAGCATCAGCCGCCATATCAATTACGCCCAGGATATTCAAGGTTTCGAACTCCTTCTCGTAAATATTGACGGTGTAATGCTGTAATTGGCGTAAAATCGATGTTGGATATTGTACGAAAGTCAACTTTCTCACTAGGTCCATTGCTTCATCGTTATAGGGGATGATAACCGCCACAGAGTTATTCTCGATTAGTTTAAATTTATCCGCTGCTGTCTTGAAATCGAAGCCATCCGTTCTATTCAAACAAGCCAGGATATCTTTAGCATCTGATGCTTTTTGCGGATCATGTAAGGTATCCAGCAATTGGAAATATGCCTGTATTGCCTCCATCGAAGTCGGGTCTGTCCTAAACCTGCGCAGAATACTCCGGGCAGCATCTGCGGTTTGTTTAATGTATGTGGGGGTCCGTTTGATAAATTCAGTCTCTGGCTCGAAAATAATTACATCTCCACTTGATTGCATGCCTTCGCGATTTACGCGTCCTGCTGCCTGGATGATCGAATCCAGCCCTGCCAGGGCACGGAAACCTATCGGAAAATCTACATCAATTCCGGCCTCCATCACTTGGGTCGAAATTACCCGGCAGGGTTTCCCGCTCTTGAGTCTTTCCCGTATATCCAGCAGCGTTGCTTTACGGTGTGTCGGGCACATTAGCGTTGAAAGGTGGAATCGTCCTTCTTCTATTAAGCCATCAAACAAACCCTTGGCATGTTTGCGGGTATTAACGATACATAATGCCTGCTCGTGAGCGTTTACTTGCTTGAGCAATTCTGCATCAGTCAATTTTCCAGCCTGTATAATCTGAACTCGCTTGTAAAAGTCGAATAATCCCTGTGGATCAGGAGCCAATTCTACAAAATCTGGTACATCTGGCATGAATTGGTTCAGCAAGGGCTGTGTAGCAGTACAAAAGACCGTACTTGCCCCATAATTTAAAACCAATTCCTGCACAGCCAACATACAAGGTTTCATATACTCATGCGGCAACATTTGTGCTTCATCAAAAATGATCACGCTTTTTGCTAGGTTGTGTAGCTTGCGACACCGCGATTTCTGACTAGCGAACAGGGATTCGAAAAACTGTACATTGGTTGTGACGATAATCGGGATGTCCCAATTTTCCGATGCCAGCTTGAGTTTGTCGTACGCTTTGTTGGTCTCGTCATCTGGCACTTCGGCCTGGCCTCGGCGTTTCATCTGTTCCCAATCGAAATTAGAATGGTGTTCCAGTACATTTTCATTTCCCAGGCAAGTCTTAAACACGGCTGCATTTTGGTCGATGATGCTGGTAAATGGGATAACATAAACGATTCGTTTCAATCCGTGTTTCACAGCATGCTTGAGCGCAAACGCCATTGAAGCGAGAGTCTTGCCACCTCCAGTAGGAATGGTCAGGGTGAAAATGCCTTGTGGATTAGTGGATTTTTCTACGCAAGCCGAGAGAGTTTCAGTACGTTTTTGATTTATCGCATTTTGCGGGGTATCGAACTGGCGTAAATACTGATCGAAACGCTGGCTCAGGGTTTCGATGGTTTCATAGCCACCACGTGGCTTCTTCTCGCCATTCATGTATGTTTCGGTTTCCAACCAATCAGCATCTACCAGAGTAGAAAAGACCATCCGGGTTAGGAAGGAAAGTGAAAAGCCGAGATTTTGGGTGCGCTTAAGGGATGGAGATTTTAGAATAATAGCAGCTAAATCTACTTCAGTTTTATAAGCGCTGAAATCTTGCAACTCTTTTTTAAGACGCCCCCGCAAGCTACTTTCTCCGGCTACATCGGCTGGACTGCCATCATCCAATAGCCCGCCATGATGCCCGGAAATACTGTATGCTAACACCCGGGCCAGTAATTTTTGCGAACCCGTTTGAAACAAGTTCGTAACTTCTTGTGCCCCGGCAGTTGAGTGATCTACTCGTTGCGGCGAGCCTTCAAGTCTATGCTGAAATGCAAGCGAGTATTTTCCAATATCATGTAACAACCCAGCAGCATGCGCCAAGTTAGAGATGCCTGCATCGCTTCCCAATTCATAAGCCAGGTTGGCTGTTTTAGTTAAATGTTCAATCAGCCGTTGCCATTCGGACTTATCAAGACCTTCCTTGGAATGAGCGTAAAACAGTCCTTCGACATCTTCCTTGACGATTTTATACATGCCCGCCAGCCGGTTAGCCTCACGCACCATTGCTTTTCGTAAGCTCTCCGGTTCCAGAACTTCCACGTCTGCTCCCCAGCCGCGGATCCAGGGCAGCATTTCCAGCGGTTCTCCAATCTTGGCGCGCCAAAGTATCGAACCATCCTGCAATTCGCTTTCTTCTTCTGAGCGATGCCAACGGGTCTCGCGCACACGTTGAGCCACCCGTGGATGGAATTTGAGTGCCACAACCATAGGCTCCGCATCGGTATACCAGACACCCCAGGCATCGGCCAGCAAATCCCGTGGGTCAAAATCGACAGGGATTTCATACTCTTGCCGTGTGGCTGTAACTCGCTCGATGCGCTCAATTTTCAGGGTCAGCATTTTTCCGGATGGTTCTGTTTTTGCGATCAAGTGGGTAGTCTGGCCAACTGCATACGGTTCAATAAAATATGGGCAAAGCAGGTACTCCACCACTCGACCATTTCTCTCGCTGCGGTGCCAGACCTGCACCTTGCGTTGTTCAGCCCAGGCCAGGGTTAATTTTTCGAGCGCTTCCAAGTATCCAGGGTCCTGGCGCTGATCCGCATCATCCATTACATCCGCTGATTGCATTACATGGCGACTGATGCGTGGAGCCCAACGATCCATCGCAACTCCTAACTTGCGAAGAGCAGCGGCGGCATGTGGGTTTTGTCTATCCATGCGCGTGGCCAGCAAACGGGATGCCAGGTGGATAGCCAGGGCTTCATGCAGGTTCAGCCGCACATTGATCAAGTCGGCCGTACGATCAATCTTCAAGCGTCCATCGTTTTCAATAAAAATATGTTTCGGCAAATCAGCCAGATAACGATTGATGGTTGAGCGGTTGACCTTCAATCGATCTGCGATTGCTGCCTGGCTTAGCCCTTCGGGATGGGCCAATAGCAGGTTTTCAACCTGGATTATACGATTGGCTTTATTTTGTGCGCGTTCCATGCTTATCTCCGCAACGAAATATTATTATAAATAGCGTAACACAACTCCCACTCATATTCTGCAACATAATTTACTTTTGTTTGCGAAAAGGCCATAATCCACCCTGCTCATCTTCAAAAACATACAAACCCCGGTCTTCCAGGTTAGGTAGCATGCGCGAAACTTCTGAGCGATTTATCCCGAGCAGGCGGGCGATAAATCCTGGTTTCTCCCCCGGGTACTCTTCCACTTTATTATAGATGCTTTTAATTCTTTCTTCCTGCGGTTGGCGTGCCATTTTTGATCTCCTGTAAGTTGGATTTGATTCCACTTTACAAGAAGGGTGTTGCAGGTAATGCAACACATCCATCAAAATTGAAAACACCAGGATAATTTCAGATTTCAACAGCTACTACGGGCCAGTTTGTTTGCATTTTTTCCGTACCCGATTGAATCAAGCCATTAAATTGCAAAGAGCCTTCCAAACCTATCTGGAAGGCTCTTTACATTGCGTGGTCACTGTCTGGCAGCCCTGCTGCCGCCGGGCAAAGACTCCCAGGTGCATGCTGGCAAATGCTCAGGCTGGCTGGGCGATACTCAAAATGGCGTTGATCAGTGGCGTGATCTTGCTCGCAAAGCTTTCCACGGCCGGGCGCTTCTTATCATGATTCCACTCCTGGGCCAGACCATAGATGGCCCAACTGGCCGCAATCCCAATTGTCTGGGGGTCAGAGCCGAATTCGGTTTTTTCGCCCCAGGCTTGGAGCACATCCTGAACCTGTTTTTTTACCGCCATCTCTACCAGCGCCTCAAATTGTTGGTCGGCTGGGCGTGATTCGCAGTGTGAAGTGGAAAACAGGATGAAATCAGCCACCGTAATGATCAGTGAGTTCAGGTTTTCCGGGCTGTAATGGCAGATGCTCAACATGCGTTTTTCCAGTTCCTGGCGGAAGAGCTGGCTGATGTTGTAATCCAGCAGGGCGTATTTATCGGGAAAGTGCAGGTAAAACGTAGTCCGGTTAACGCCCGCTTTCTCGGTGATATCCTGCACAGATATGCCCTGGAAATTTTTTTCTGCCAGGACATCCGATAAGGCCTGGCCCAGCATGCCGCGCGTGCGCCGGATGCGCGGATCAACTCTTTCTTCAACAAGCGGGTTAGACGACATTACTTCTCCAGTGTCGATTACTCGACAAATTCTTCTTATTGACGTTTGACTTTATGGACCTGTGAAAGTATATTATAGACAGTCGTTGAATAAACAACGTATGTCTATAATATATCATCTTCCAAGAGGCGCGTCAAGCTGAGCCCTCATATCACACAAAATAAATAGGAGTACTACAATGAATACTACAATTATTGGCGCAGGCAACATGGGCCGCGGTATCGGAACTCGTTTCGCCGCTGGTGGTCACTCGGTTACCTTCGTGGATGCTAATCTCGAAATTGCCCAAAAAGCTGCCGAAGTTGTCCGGGCGGCTGCAAAGCAGGGTGCAAGCGTAAGCGCTGCCAGCCTGGGCGATGTGGTTCTTGGTGATGTGGTTGTGCTGGCGGTCTGGCATGGTGTCAATATCGATCTGGTCAAGCAGCTTGGTAAAAAACTGGCAGGCAAGGTAGTTGTGGATATCGCTAACCCGCTGAATTCCAGCTATGATGGGCTGACGACTGCCCCCGATAGCTCATCAGCCGAGGATGTCGCCAAAGCTGCCACAGCCGGTGCCAGGGTTGTCAAGGCTTTCAATACCACCTTTGCCGGAACATTGTTAGGAGTGCTATGAAAAACCCTTCAATAAAGGGAACTTGAACCTTACAAACCGACAATAAAGACGGCTGTGGGTATGAAAGCTCAGGCAACTTGCGCCAGGGCATCCTTCGCCCGACAGGCGCCTGCCTGTTTTGAGAAT
>JAPLGT010000019.1:0-21264 GCA_026390035.1 Chloroflexota bacterium | reverse complement strand
ACCCCCACAAACTTATTTTCGGCTTCCTGTCCGTAAAGCGCCATCTGAACAGGATCCAGCGTAAATCCACTGACCTGCTGAAAGATGATGGCGCTGGCCATTTCCAACGCGGCAGATGAACTTAAACCACTGCCAAATGGAATGGTGCTGTGGATCAATCCATCAAAACCTTTCAGTCTGTGGCCGTTTGCCTGCATGATCTTTGCAACCCCACGCACATAGTTGCTCCAGGGTACATCTTGATCGTGCAGGATATTGCCCAGTTCGAAGCAGCTCCCTCCGTCTATGTTCAATGAACGCAGGCAGACCTGTTCGTCCGAGCGAGGCCGAGCGGCGATCCAGGTATCCTGGCTGATCGTCATGGTCATTACATAGCCCATGTTGTAATCTGTGTGGCTGCCCATCAGGTCAACGCGACCAGGCGCCCGCACCCAGATTTCGGGTAATTCGCCATATGCCTGGCGAAACTGTTCACTTATCAGGTTTTTTCGGTCAGCTAATTGCATTCCAACTCCAGGGATCAATGTGATACGCCAAATACTTCCAACATGGCGGAAATATTAGCCATGGGAATATCGGTCATCATGCGGTGAGATGGCGCGAGTACCAGACCAGTTCCTTCAGGTGCGAGGGTGTTAACGCAGGTGCCAATCGCATTCCGAACCTCGTCAGGAGTACCATAAGGCAGCACTGTTTGGGTGGAGATGCCGCCATAGAAAGCCAAATTACCTTTGAAGTTGTCGGCCAGCCAGCCATGCTCCAGAACTTCCGGCTGTACCGGGTTTAGGGTGGTCAGGCCAATTTCAAGCAGGTCGGGAAGAATTTTTTGGATCTGTCCATCAGAGTGCATCAGGATCGGCATTCCGCGCTCAACAAATGGCTTGAACATTTTTTGCAGGCGAGGTTTTATGTATTTCCGCCACATTGCCGGAGAGAATAGCAGACCTTTCTGAGCGCCATAATCATCACCAAAATAAGCGCCATCAATGCCCAGGTCGAGATATTGATGAATGAGCTTTAACTGGATCTCTGTGATGCGGTCGAGCAATTCGCCGGTATAGATTGGGTCGCTGCCCATATCCATGAAAAATTGCTCAAAACCGCGCAATGTCCAGGCGCGTTCGAACAATGCAAAACCAAAATTGGGGGTGATGAAATACTCACTCCCTTTTTCTTGAATAACCTGTTTGGCTTTCTCGAAGAGCTTAACGTCAGATGGATCCGGCCATGGATATGCATCCAGGTTGGGATTGTCTCTGAGCGGGTTGACTGCGGCGAAGTAACCTTCTTCGTCGGTATCAAAACCTACTCCCCACCAATCAAATTTGACTTTACCGTCTGTGCTCAAGTGCGCCGGGGTGTTCAGATCGACCCTGACCATGTGATTGCCCAAAAATGAAGGCAGGTCTTTTTCAGAGACTCGAAAATGCTCTGCCATTTTCTGGCCCATTCCAGCGGTGTAGTTGATTTGTGTAGGCAGGCGGTCGACGTGTTCGTGCTGCAGGGCTTTTCGCATGCGCTCTTTACGGGTTATGGTCATGTTTGCGTCTCATTCATTGAAGATATTCAAGGTTGAATTCTATTTGGGCAGTTTCTGGTCCAGCACAATGCAATCAGGTCGTTCATCGTGCACAAAATCCAGCGCAGCTTTACTGTTGTATGCGACCCGCACCGCGCAGCTTTCCTGCTATTACTACTATTCTTTGCTACCCGATCTTCTAAAGCCCGAACATGGACGATCAATTGCCCAAATGTGTCGTGAAAAAGCACAATCACTGCTTCTTGGCCTTGATCAAATGATTTCCAGATTTCTTCGTCCGTTGGCAAGCGTAACTTTTCCACGCCTTGATTGTCCACGATTTTTATTCTTTTGACAACCCTATATTTTCGATACCTGAGCAGTAAGGCAAAACACAAAAAGAGACCTGATAACTGACAGAAAAACACTGACAGAAAAACCATTGACTCCGCCATCGATATCCTGTACACTTAAATTACTCCGATGGGGAGTAGCCGCCCAGCTTTTTGGGATGGACAGTCGTCAAGACGGAAAGAAATTTCCCGGCTGTCTGAAAGAAAATGCAAGACCATCGCTATCTATTTGCGTTGGTCTTTTTGTTTTGGCAAGCTTGTAATATAAAATCTGCGATGAAGTTGAGTTGTTTCGATACCGAATATTACTAACCTTGTTCAATTGGGTGTAAATTACATCAAAAATGGTTAAGCTACGCAGTTCTCAAGTTTTTTGGGCAACCCTGATCTTCTGTTTTTATTTAAGCAGTCTGACAGGCATACCGATTTTAAATGCTATCAATATGCCTGTGTTGGAGATTCCCGAAGTTGCATCTGAGAATTGCAATCTATTTAACCTGGCTGAGACTGATGAAGAACTTTTTATCATAACAGTTGTTGGCGCCACAATCGCAGATTTAATTTTTTCAAAATCCAGACCCGTGAATCTAGATTTTCAAACCATTTCCTTATCTCCCCATTTTCCCCCTCCAAAACACTCCTAATTTAAAAAGATGCCCATCCAGGTAGCAGACAACAGCCTCTGGCTGCTGTGACCTGTTTCTGTAAGGAAATGGTTCAAATCATTTCCTTTTCTCAGGGCGCGCATTAGACCACCTGGCTTTTTTAAGCTAGAGATTGCTATTGGCGTGCATATTGTAAAGGAACTAAAGATGGACTTTCTAGAAGACCTGCTCGATTTTGGCGACCGCAAACGTCGAAGAACCGGTGGAATGTTCCAAAACGGGGATCATCACGATCAAGACCATGACCATGATCATCGCCAACAACCTCCGGGAAACTCATTCCAGCAAGCCTTGGCCAACCCTTCGGCTTTGCTACCAGACATCGTTTGCCGCAATTGTTCCACGCAAACTGTGCAAGGCGCCAGATTTTGCCACGGCTGTGGCCAAGCTATCGAGATGGTTGCCAAGTGTGCCAGTTGTGGTTCAAGGTTACCTGTCAATGCACCCTTCTGTCCGCAATGCGGGTACCGAAACGGATAAAAGCTTGTTCCCAAGGAAAATTCTATGCCAAAACAAACTCCATACAGTCTCCATGCCGGTCAGATGGAAGGTGCAATTATGAAGATCGAAACAGTTCATAATGACGGCTTGCAAGAATCTGTCACAATCATTAATCGAGGCACGGTTGTTCAACCAATGTCAGGATGGGTACTTGCGAGTCTGCGCGGACAAATTATCTACCTTTTCCATGAGAATTTTATGCTCCACCCAGATATGGGTGTAGTGATTCACAGCGGTCAAACCGAGACAGAAAAAAGTTCCAATCTACAAGCTTACCGGGTGGTAAATCTATGGTGGACAACTGACCAGATCTGGAAAAGCCATTGGGATAAAGCCATATTGTTCGACGCAAATGGTCTGGAAATCGATCGGCATTCTTACCCTCACGAGCGCGTGATGTGGAGTAGCGCTAACCGCCCAAAAGCCTTGATCTATCACGATGATGGTTTGAATTTATCGATGCGCCGCTCGTACATATCGGAAAGTAACCCGGAAACAGACCAGGTGATTAAAAACACTCAACCTTTCGATTTACGGAGTAAATGATGAACTGCCCAATCTGTATCATTCCCATGTTGATCTCTCAACGTCAGGAAGTTGAGATTGATTACTGTCCACAATGCCATGGTGTCTGGCTTGACCGCGGCGAATTGGACAAAATCACAAAAAAAACTGCGGCAGGTGAGATGAAATGGCACGAATGTTTTAGCGAAGATACCGTCCGCTTGTTTACCTTCAAACGCGAAATACATCTTTCCTGGCGATTGGTTCGCTATTGGCAAACTAAAGCCAAACTTTCTAGGAGAATACAAATTTGATCACCGAACTTGAAACCATCATATTATCTGCCGCCCAAACCATTTACGATGCCTGGGGCTGGTTTGGCGTGGCGGCGCTGCTGGTCTTTGAAAATGCCACCGGCATCACCCCCAGCGAAATCATCCTGGGACTGGCAGGCTGGATGCTGATTGCCGAGCACCAGCTTCCAGCCTCGATGATCCCCCTCGGCGGGTTCTACGCTGCACTCGGCAGTGTCATTGGCGCCTCCATCGCTTACTGGGTGGCGCGTCTGGGCGGACGGCCGTTGGTAGATAAACTTGCCCGCTGGGTGCGGATTGACGCTGCCCATATTGACCGCGCCGAAACCCAATTTCACCGTTGGGGAGCCGGACTGGTGCTGATTGGGCGCATTATACCCGGCGTTCGGACACTGGTCAGTATCCCAGCCGGGCTGGCACGTATGCCCTTCGTCACTTTTTTCATCGCCACTTTTATCGGCGCTTACCTCTGGTGCACCCTGCTGATCGGCGTTGGTTACCTACTTGGAAATGAATGGGTGCTGATCAGTGTCTATCTCAAACAGTCTCTGCCCATCTTGTTGGCAGGTGGAGTTATCGCGCTGGCGGTCTATTTTTGGCTTACCCGTTGGGCGCTGGTTCCAGCAGTTGCACCAATTCGGGTGGAGGATGATTAGGATTTGTTCTGGATCACTTTCTCGAAAGGAGATTCCCATGTTCAACCCTTCAACGCATCAGCCTCGTTTTCCATTTTTTCGGCGACTTTTTCGCAAAAAATATGCGGGACTTTGGAAGCCTGCCGTAGTCACAGGTGCAGGCGGCACGGCATTGGTCATCTGGTTCGAGGAGATTATCGCCTTTAGCACAGAGATCCTGGCGTTGATTTTCCTGCCCATTCTGGCCGGGGCAATTTACCTGCTGGATATTTTGATTTTCAAATCTCGCATGCCTCGGCGCGAGGATTTAGAGACCCCCACTGACCAAGGAGCAAAAAAGTAAGCCTATGCAAACCAAACCCTGGCACACCCAAACTACCGATGAAGCCTTTGCGCAACTCGGCAGCCAGCCTGGCGGCTTGAGCCAGGCCGAGGCGTCGAACCTTCTGGGACAATACGGTCCCAATGAACTGCAAGCCGCCCACCGCGTTTCACCCTGGGAAATCCTGCTGGAGCAGTTCAAGAATGTGTTGATTTTGATTCTGCTGGGCGCAACCGCGATTTCGCTGTTTCTTGGTCACGGGATCGAATCCGTTGTCATCGCAGTCATCGTCCTGTTCGCCGTGGTGCTCGGTTTTGTGCAGGAATACCGCGCCGAACGTGCCATCGAAGCCCTCAAGCAGATGGCCGCTCCCACCGCCACTGTTCTACGCGAGGGAGTGGAAGTCAAAATCCCGGCCAAAGACCTGGTTCCGGGCGATGTAATTTTCCTGCACACCGGCGACCGTGTCCCAGCGGACGCGCGCCTGCTCGAAGCAATCAACCTCCAAGTGGAGGAGGCCGCGCTAACTGGCGAGTCGGTTCCGGTGGAGAAGCACATCAAAGCCTTGGAAAATTCCGACTTACCAACGGGCGACCGCAAAAACATGGTCTACGCCGGAACGGCCGTGACTTACGGACGTGGGCGGGCGCTGGTCGTGGAAACTGCTATGCAAACCGAGTTTGGCAAAATCGCCCAAATGCTTCAGGAGGTCGAAACTGGCCGTACACCGCTTCAGCAAAACCTGGATAAGGTAGGTTCTGTTCTGGCGCGGGCGGCATTTGTGGTCGTTGCGCTCATCGTTGCCCTGGGATTGTTTCGCGGGCAGCCCTTCGTTGAAATGCTCATCTTTGGCATCGCCCTGGCGGTGGCCGTTGTGCCTGAAGCCTTGCCCGCCGTCGTCACCATTTCGCTGGCGATTGGCGTGCAAAAAATGGTCAAACGCAACGCGCTCATCCGTCGCCTGCCTGCGGTGGAAACGCTGGGCAGCACATCGGTGATTTGTTCGGATAAAACCGGCACGCTGACCAAAGACGAAATGACCATCCGTAAAATTTTTGCGGCGGGAGAAATGTTCACCGTTTCAGGGGCGGGGTACGCCCCCGAAGGCGTTTTCTCGGTGAACGGCGGCAGCCCGTCCGACCCAACGCCGGGACTGCGTCAAATGCTGTTAGCTGGGGTACTGGCCTCGGATACGACCCTGGTGCAACTTCCAGCCGGGGGTTGGGAGATTAAAGGGGACCCCACTGAAGGGGCGTTGGTTGTCGCCGCGCTCAAGGCCGGGATGCAAAAAGAAGCTCTCGATGCCGAAAATCCCCGGGTGCAGGAAATCCCCTTTTCATCCGAAACCAAACGCATGACCACCCTGCATCAAACATCTGAGGGTGTGGTTGCCTACGCCAAAGGCGCGCCGGAAGTGATTTTGGAAAGCTGTGACTGGCAGTTGACGCACGAGGGGCTGAAACCGCTGGATGCTACTGACCGCAAAAAAGCGTTGGAAATCGCGCAAGACCTGGCGGGTGAGGCGCTGCGGGTCTTGGGGATTGCCTCGAAGCTGAACGCCACGCTCGAAAACGCCCAAACCGGAATGACCTTTTTGGGCCTGGCCGGGATGATTGACCCGCCGCGCCTGGAGGCCAAAGCGGCGATTGCTATCTGTGCCGAGGCAGGTATTCGCCCGGTGATGATCACCGGCGATCATCCGCTGACGGCCCAGGCGGTGGCGCGTGAATTGGGGTTGCTGGTTAACGGCGGGCGCGTGGTGACTGGCACAGAACTGGAGGCTATGACCGAAGAGCAGCTTCATCGTGAGGTGGAGAGTATCAGCGTCTATGCGCGTGTTTCACCGGCGCACAAACTGCGCGTGGTGACGGCCTGGCAGGCACGTGGGCACATCGCCGCGATGACTGGCGACGGTGTCAACGATGCCCCGGCGTTGAAAAAGGCCGATATTGGGATTGCGATGGGCATCACCGGCACGGATGTTACCAAGGAAGCCGCCGCCATGACCCTGACCGACGATAATTTTGCCTCGATTGTGGCGGCGGTCGAGGAGGGGCGCGGCGTTTTCGGCAACATCAAGAAATACCTGATGTACCTGCTCTCCTCGAATATCGGTGAAATTGGGTTGATGGCAGGTGCGGCGTTGTTAGGGCTGCCGCTGCCGCTGACGGCGGTGCAAATCCTGTACGTTAACCTGGCGACCGATGGTTTGCCCGCGCTGGCGTTGGCAGTGGACCCACCCGAAAAGGATTTGATGAAGCGCAAGCCCCGTAATCCAAGTACGGGCATTTTCACCCGCCCGGTGGTGACGCTGATGCTGGTGGGCGGTCTCTGGTCAACGCTGATTAACCTGGGATTGTTCGTTTGGGCGCAGAATTCCGGGCGCAGTTTGGAAGAAGCCATGACGATGACCTTTGTCTCGCTGGTGTTGATTCAATTTTTCAAGGCCTACAACTTCCGCTCAGACCGGCTTTCGGTGCTGGATCAGCCTTTTGCCAACCAGTGGCTGAATCTGGCAGTGGGCTGGGAACTGGTTTTGCTGGTGCTGATCATTTACGTTCCGTTTTTGCACGAAGCTTTCAGCACGTATGCCCTGCCACTTGTGGATTGGCTGATTGTCTTTGGGCTGGCCTTCAGTGTCATGCCTGTGCTGGAAATCGCCAAATGGATGGAGCGCCGAGGCTGGTTTGGAAAGGTGGAGTAAAGTGAAACTTAAAAGCAAGCGTGCTGCGATGCCTGTCAATGCGCAAAGCCAGATCAAAAGCGAAGCTGAGCCCAATTTCAAAACCTGGCGGCAAACCGGGCTGCGCTTGGTTGCGGTTTTCCTGATCATTGTTTTTCTCGCCAGCGAGTGCGCGGCATTAATGCCTGTGCAATAGCGAGTTGGCATTCTCAATCAAAAATTGGTTTTCGACGATCATGCCCAAAAATTTGAAAACCTGATGTATAATAGGGGTAACGATTGAACATATACTCAGTTGTTACCTCTATTATGACAAGCCTACCTTCAATTCCGATCCTCGACGAACACACTGCCGCCCATGTGGCAGAACTCTTCCGCGCCTTCAGTGACACCAGCCGGGTGCGCATCCTTTCGGCAATTATCGAAAAGGAGGCGAATATTACAGCGCTGGCTGAAATGGTGGGAATCACCGAATCTGCAATTTCGCACCACATGCGTGGGCTGCGCCAAATGCATATCGTCCGGGCGCGCCGGGATGGTAAAGAAGTCTTTTACAGCGTGAATGACCCACATATCATCGCCCTCTTCCAGCAAGGAGTCCGGCATGTTCAAGAGGACTGATGTTTTGTTTTTGTTAATTCTCGTTTGCATTGTGATCGGCATACTCTCGGCGCTCGCGCCAGTTTCAGATTTCGATCATGATGGGAATTTGGATTCACTCGTGACAGAGGGGTTTTTGCTGCTCCCGAGACTGTGTGCTGTGATTGGGCCGTCTACCTTGCTGATCAGACTTCCCACGGCTCGTTTTGCCTTACCCCAATCTTTTTCTACCCTGCTGGTTCTCCCTCCAATTTCAAACTAAAACTAAATAAAGTTGCCTTTGTCCGGCGCATGTTGCCGTTACAGGCTCGATTCCGCTTGTTTCCATCACGCGGTGTTTCCGACTATACGGAGAACTAATGAACAACTATTACCTTCAAAATGAAATGCGCATCTTGCGTGAAATTAAACTGGCTATTCCACACTACCAGCGTTTTATTGCCGAAGCCTATGGCGATGAATTGGCGGATTGCGTTGTCAACGAAACCCTGGAACGATTCGCAGCTTTGCTACCGGGTATCCCCTATATTGGCGGTGATGAAACCCGCCAGACCGAGAATCTCTATCTTTCCGCGGCGATGCTAGCTTTTTACCAGGCTTTAAAAGCGCAAGGTAAGCCAGTTGAAGAGGTGGCCCGTTTAATTTGTCAGGGAACCGCCTCTTTGTATACCAGTTTTCCCTTCCATGCCATGCTCTGGTGGGAAGGACGCAAGGCATTCAACTGCCAAAACCTGGGAAAACTCCAGCGAGAGGCGGTCGCCAGCCAAACACGCCAGTATCCTGGCAACTGGGTCTACAACTTCGTCCCCGGTGACGGGCAGAAATTCCTATTTGGCGTGGATTACACCGAATGCGGCATCGTCAAATATCTAACGGAACAGGGCGCTCCAGAACTGGCCCCCTACTTATGCTGGCTGGATTATCCGATGTGCGCAGCCATGGGGATGGGGCTGATCCGTACCAAGACCCTGGCCCTGGGTGATAAAAAATGCAACTTCCGCCTCTGTCTATGGCAAGAACAGCCCGAAACCGAACCAAATTTTTTGAATAATTGAATGGAGAATCTAACATTTATGGAAAACGAACTCGAACAAACCGTACTCCAGGGTCTGACCGAACAGGAGGCCCGCGAGCGGTTAGCCACGGATGGCTTTAACGAACTCCCCACTGCTAAAAAGCGCACTGTTTTTCATATTCTCTTTGAAGTGGTGCGCGAACCAATGTTCTTGATGCTGATCGCCTGCGGTGTGCTCTACCTGTTGCTCGGCGATAAAGAGGAAGCTCTGATGCTGCTCGGTTTTGTGGGCATCATCATTGGTATCACCATTTACCAGGAACAGAAAACCGAGCGGGCGCTTGAGGCGCTGCGAGATCTTTCCAGTCCGCGTGCGCTGGTCATTCGCGATGGCAAACAGCAGCGCATCGCCGGCCGCGAAGTTGTCCGCGATGACATCATCCTGATTGCTGAAGGTGACCGCGTTCCGGCGGATGCGGTTTTGCTCTCGGGAGGCCATGTCAGCGTTGATGAATCATTGCTAACCGGTGAACCGGTGCCGGTGCGGAAAAAAAATTGGGATGGCCGCATCGAGATGGGGCGTCCCGGTGGTGATGATTTGCCATTCATCTACTCTGGTTCGCTGGTGGTCAAAGGTCAAGGCATTGCGCAGGTACGTTCCACCGGTGCGCGGACGGAAATTGGTAAAATCGGCAAGGCGCTCCTAATTTTGGAACCTGAAGAAACTAATTTGCAGGTTCAGACCGGCAAAATCGTCAAAAATTTTGCAATTGTGGGGCTGAGTCTGTGTGCACTGGTAGTAGTGGTTTTTGGCCTGACGCGCGGTAATTGGTTGGAGGGTTTCCTGGCCGGCATTACGCTGGCGATGGCAACTTTGCCCGAAGAATTTCCGGTAGTGCTGACGATTTTCCTGGCGCTGGGCGCCTGGCGTATTTCGCAGTTCAAGGTGCTGACACGGCGCGTCCCCGCGGTGGAAATGCTCGGCGCGGCAACGGTTCTCTGCACCGATAAAACCGGTACCCTGACCCTGAACCGGATGACGATCACGAAAATCGCGGTCAATGGGGAATTCTACGAGGTGGATGGCAAGCAGTTGATCCTGCCGGATTCGCTGCATGAAGTCATCGAGTACAGCCTGTTGGCCAGCCCCGCCGACCCTTTCGACCCGATGGAAAAAGCGATGAAAGAACTCGGTGGACGGACCCTGGCGAACACCGAGCACCTGCATAAGAATTGGATGCTGGTCAAAGAGTACTCGCTATCAGAAAAATTACTGGCAATGTCGCATGTCTGGCGCTCACCGAACATGCAGGATTTCGTTGTGGCGGTCAAGGGTGCGCCCGAAGCTGTGGCCGATTTGTGTCACTTTGACGAGGCCCGGCTGGTGAAAATGCATACGCAAGTCGCTGCCATGGCCAATGATGGTTTGCGCGTATTGGGCGTTGCCAAAGCAAACTTTAAGGCGAGCGATTTGCCTGGCGAACAGCATGATTTTGATTTCGAATTTATCGGCCTATTGGGTCTTTCGGACCCGGTGCGCCCCGAAGTACCAAAGGCCGTGAAAGAATGTTACACCGCCGGAATCCGTGTCATCATGATTACCGGTGATTACCCGGCAACGGCTCAAAGCATTGCCCGGCAGATTGGGCTGAAACCGCTCGATCAGGTGATTACCGGCCCGGAACTCGACGCAATGAGCGATGAAGAACTTAAGGAACGCATCAAAACCACCTGCATCTTTGCCCGTGCAGTACCCGAGCAAAAACTGCGCCTGGTACAGGCGCTCAAAGCGAATGGCGAAGTAGTAGCCATGACTGGTGACGGAGTCAATGATGCCCCGGCACTCAAAGCCGCCCATATCGGTATCGCCATGGGTGGGCGCGGCACGGATGTTGCTCGCGAAGCCTCCGCCATCGTTCTGCTCGACGATAACTTCGCTTCCATCGTCGCCGCCGTGCGGATGGGTCGCCGCATTTTCGATAACCTGAAAAAAGCTATGGGCTTTATCTTCTCGGTCCACATCCCCATCGCGGGTATGTCGCTCCTACCGGTCATTTTCAACTGGCCGCTGGCGCTCATGCCGGTTCACATCCTCTTTCTTGAACTGATCATTGACCCAGCCTGCTCGGTCGTCTTCGAGGCCGAGGCCGATGAAGCCGACATCATGCAGCGCCCGCCGCGAAAATTGACGGCTCCGCTCTTTGGCCGGGAAATGATTCTTTCCGGTCTGATTCAGGGGCTGGGCATCCTGGCCGTGATCGCAGGCGTCTACGCCTACCTGCTCTCCAGCGGATTTGACGAAGGTACGGCCCGCATGGTGGCTTTTGGCTCGCTGGTGATCGGCAACCTCGGTCTGATTTTTGCCAACCGTTACACCACCCGTTCGATCCTGGCGACCTTGAAAATTCCGAACACGGCTCTCTGGTGGGTTACCGGTGGCGCGATTGCCTTCCTGGTGCTGGCTCTCGAAATCCCTTTTCTGCGCGAACTCTTCAAATTTTCCGACTTGAAAAACTGGGAAGTCGTGCTGATTGCCGCCACCGGCCTGGTCAGTATTCTGCTGGCTGAAAGCACCAAACTCAAATTTATTCAGCGCCTGATCCTGCCCCGGTAAGGTAAAAGTAGCTTTTCAAAGAGGCTAAATTTTATGCTCCCCAACAAAAAATTTCAGACAAGCTTCGTTTGGGCCTTTCTGGCGCTGGTAATGGTTGCGCTGGTCGGCATCGTCGGTCTGGCAGTTCTGGTGGACGGATTGGATGAATCCAATTTTGCACCATCCACTTGGTTTGAGGGAGAAGCCCAGCCAGCGCAAACCGGCGATGAATTCACCGGAGAAGTGACCGCCTGGCTTTTCGGCGCGTCCAGCCTCCCGGTGGGCTTGGATTTGATTTCCAGAGCAGTGATTCGCTCAGCGCCGATTGGAGAAACAGTAAAAGGTTTCATCCGGCGGACCAATAATCTTCAGAAAAAATACCTGATGCCCTTTCATACTTACTTGAGTATCCTGATGCTAGGTCTGGGGCTGCTGCATCTCAGCTTATCCACTTGCGCTGCCAACCCGTTGCCCGAATGGAGCTTGATCCTGTGTGCGGTGCTGGTGGTGACCGGATTACTTTTCAAGTGGAAGGCTGTTCCAGCCACCTTTCGCAGAGCGCTCTACCAACTCCATACCAGCCTGATAGTCACAGGGTTTTTACTGGTCATCCTGTTTAGCGGGCATGCTGTCATGGATACGGATTGAGTTTCATACAATTACAAACGAAACGGAGAAATTCAAAATGGACTTTCTCGAAGATTTACTTGATTTTGGCGACCGCAAACGCCGAAAAGGTGGTGGAATATTCCAAAACGAAGGCCATTACGATAACGCTAACGATCAGCATCATGACGATGACCATGACGATCATGCGCCTCACCAGCCAAATTCAAACAACGCATTTCCTCAGGTTCTCACAGACCCTGCGGCGATCCCCTCCGGTGTCGTTTGCGCAAGTGTTCCACTCCCACCTTTCAAGGTGCTAAATATTGCCACAGGAGCGGAACAGCCATCGACCTCATTCTAAAATGTGCCAGTTGTGGTTCAAAGGTGCCGGTGAATGCCTCTTTCTGCCCGCAATGTGGCTATAACACTGGATAAGGTCGGATAGATCAAGATGCACAATATCATTCCCGTAGATCGTTCCTCGTTAACCCGCTTCGCCTGGCTGTCGGTTGCCGCCGCATTAACAACGATAGCCATGAAATCGGTTGCTTATTGGCTGACCGGCTCGGTCAGTCTGCTTTCGGACGCGGTCGAATCACTGGTCAATCTGGCAGGCGCGCTGATGGCGCTCGGCATGCTAACTATCGCTGCGCGCCCACCGGATGGCGACCATACCTTTGGGCACAGCAAAGCCGAATATTTTGCCAGTCTGATGGAAGGTCTGCTGATTCTTGGTGCTGCGGTAGCTATTGCCATAACCGCCATCGACCGGTTCACCCATCCCCGTCCATTGGAACAGATGAGTATTGGTCTGCTAGTTTCAACTGGTACCTCGGTCGTGAATTTCGTCGTGGCGCGCATCCTCATCAACGCCGGGAAAAAATTCGATTCTATTACCCTCGAAGCTGATGCCTTGCATCTTATGACGGATGTCTGGACCTCGGTTGGCGTGATTTGCGGATTGGTGGTGGTGGCAATCACAGGTTGGTTCGTGCTCGACCCTCTGATGGCTTTGCTGGTGGCTGTTAACATCGTCTGGACGGCTTTCGATCTGCTGCGTCGTTCAGTCAATGGCCTGATGGATAGCGCCCTGCCCGAGGCTGAGCAAAAAATCATTGCAGAAGTGATGGAGCAGTATCGTGCCAAAAAGGTTGATTTCCACGCTTTGCGCACGCGCCAGGCTGCCTCACGGCGCTTTCTTTCAGTGCACATGCTCGTCCCCGGAGACTGGTCGGTGCATGACGCACATCACATTGCCGAGGATTTCGAGGGCGAGATTCGTGCTGTGCTGGGTGATGCCATCGTCCATACCCACCTCGAGCCGGCAGAGGATGAAATCTCCATAACCGATATCCATGAGAAGTAAGATCAGCGCTAAATAATCGCGAGACGTTATGTAAACACACAGGAGCTGTGGTCGAAATTAACCTAATCTTCAGGAATCTCCTGTGCCGCAAAAGGCTCTTTCACCCTCTTCCCTTTTTTGGGATGGGGGCAGGGGATGGGTTAGCGCATGTCCCTGGATACCCGTCAGTAAATCCAAATAATCAATCTATGCCCGGTGTCGAATTTCGGGGTTTCAATTCGTTCTAATAATGCCTGACTAACTGGTCCAATTCATGCATCCATAAAGTGTACTGACGATAGTCATGTGAATTAGTGCCATTTGTCACTTGAAGAGGCCTATTCGAAATTGCTATTATTTGTACAGCGTTGTACACAGCGCTGTACAAATAAATAAGCTGACCAGCCATTATTTTTGGTGCATTTGAACGGTTCATTTTCCGCGGGTAGCAGTGTACATCGGTTGGGTAATGATAGGTGCTGTCAGTGGGTAAAATTCCGATTTTCTTCAGGATGTGACAACGTGAACCAGACTGATAATGTCAATGACGCCAAATATGGCCTTATCCAGCCGGTTACGCCCCGTTATTTGACTGGCCGGTGAGGCCCAAAGCCATCCTGAAATGGGTTTTCGGTTACTCCGGATTGTTGTGGCCGTTTAATCTCCTGATTTTTTTGTTCACTTGTATAACGGTGTCATTTCTACAGCCAGCAATTGAAAATTGCAAAAACCTGGAGATCGGCTGGATCGGGCTCATGCTAGTCCGAAACTTTCTCATCATGGTAATTTTGAACGGCGGACTGCACCTGATCTATTACACATATAAATTAGATGGGAAGGATCGAAAGTACAACCCGAGTTTTCAGGAAGAACCTAAAAGGCAATTCCTGTTTGGGAAACAAGTTTTAGATAATTCATTCCGCTGCTTGTTTTTCGGCCTGCCAATTTGGACGGCTTATGAAGTGCTGTATATCTGGGCGGCAGCTAATGGGCGCATCCCTTACCTGGGTTTCAGGGAAAATCCTATTGGGTTTGTAGCCTGGTTCTTCCTGATCCTGCTATTACGAGAAACTCATTTTTATTTTGTGCATCGCCTGATTCACTGGGGACCCTTGTTTAAGTACGTGCATAGTGTCCATCACCTCAATCCCAACCCTGGCCCCTGGTCTGGCTTGGCCATGCATCCGGTTGAACATCTTCTTTATTTTTCTGGCGTCTTTATCCACTTTATCATTCCTTCCAATCCTTTGCATTTCTTTTTCCATATTCAGCACCTGGTGATTCCTCCGGGTCCTGGGCATTTGGGCTTTGAAGGTCCGACTTATAAAGAAAAACCTTTGATGACATCTTATTTCCATTATTTACACCATAAATATGTTAATTGTAATTTTGGGATGGATATCGTTCCTTGGGATAAGTGGCAAGGAGTTTATTATGATGGGGTCGGCGAATATCGACCTGGAACAAAACCGGCAGCATTGATTCAGAAGAAACCCTAAGAAGATTACGTCATGAAACAATCCCGTCCAGCAACTCTCAAAGATGTCGCCGCATACGCCAACGTTTCAATTAAAACTGTATCCAACGTAGTCAATGACTGGCCTTACATCACAGATACGACTCGTCAAAAAGTACTGGACGCAATCCAGGTGGTCGGCTACCGGCCCAATCAGGCGGCTCGAAGCCTGGTTACCGGAAAAACCCGAACAGTAGGGGTTTTGATCCCTGATATCGCCAATCCTTTTTTTGGAGCAGCCATGCGTGGTTGTGAAGATGTCTTGTTCGAGGGTGGTTACAGCCTGCTCTTGAGCAATACAAACGAAGATCTTACCCGCGAGCATAATAACCTGGAGTTGTTGCTGAGTCGCGGCGTCGATGCGCTCCTATTGTGGGGATCACGCATGAGTTGTGAAGAGCTGGAAGAGATCATCGGTCCGCGACTCCCGCTTGTGACGGTTGAATTGAGCATGGAACCCAAACGGCCGAATCATGCAAATATTAATATCGATAACCAGCATGGTGCTGAATTGGCAACCCGGCATTTGCTCGATCAGGGCTATAGCTTAATTGCTCATTTGGCAGGCCCAGAGGACCGGCTTACCGCGAATTTACGACTGGCAGGGTATCAGCAGGCGCTTGAACGAGCAGGATTATCACCCGACAAAGCGCTAATTCGTCATGCCGCGCCAACTATTGCAGCAGGTTATTTTGCCACGCTGGAACTGCTTCAATCCCAGCGGCCGCGCGCTATCTTTTGTTATAACGATCTGATGGCCTTTGGAGCGTTAATTGCCGCCCGCGAACTGGGTCTGGATGTGCCTAACGACCTGGCTGTGGTCGGTTTCGACGATATTACGATGGATACCTTCAGCGAACCGCCCCTAAGCACCGTGCGAATTCCACAATATGACCTGGGCTATATGGCGGGCAAAATTGTTCTGCAGCTCTTACAAGCACCCAGTGAAAAACCCTGCTCGTATCTCTTCCCTGTGGAATTAATCATCCGTGGTTCCAGTCGGGCCTTGCCCTTCTCAGTCGATGAACGCGCCTCCAATTTGAAAAACCTGCTGTCTTCGTTTATCCCTGGCTCACGTACAAGCCATGAAGATTTGATCAAAACTACCCGTTTGTCTTAGGAGTGCAGCATGTTATATAAACCTGATTGGGATCAAGCCAAGGCCAACCTGCTTGCTTATTGGAATCACGCAATTATCGATCGCGCCTGTATCGCCATCCATGCGCCAAGTGATGCTAGTCACATAACGCCTGCCCCGGATTTGCATAATGGTCCCTGGCTTTTGGGCATGGATACAATTGCCGATAACGATCAGCTGGGCATAGAGCAGTGGTGGCAGGATCCAGATTGGAACTACCAGCGTGCAATCACTTGGTTCGAAAATACTTATTTTGCCGGGGAGGCTTTGCCAGTCACCTATGTGAACTGGGGCGCAATGGCCATGGCGGCAATGTTTGGCAGTCCGCCGAAATTCAACAAGACCAGCGTTTGGTATGCGAAAATAATTAATGATTGGAAAAACTGGGATGTGAGTTTTGACCCGCAATCGGATCCCACCTGGAAGACACTTAACACCATCGTGGACCGGTTAGTACAAGAAGCCCCAGGGAAGTTCTTTGTTGGCAAGCCCGAATTGGGCAACGGTGCGGATGTACTCTCGTTGATTCGCGGCATGGATGATCTGGCATTGGATTTGATTAATAATCCCCAGGAGGTGAAGCGCGGTGTGGATATTATCTCAGATACCTGGGTGAAGCTCATGGAGCAAGCCTATCAGAAGACCAGCCCCGTAAACGATAACGGGGATGTGCTGGCCTGGATGGGATTGTGGGCTCCTGGGCGCATTGACCAAATTGCCTGTGATTTCTCTTCTATCATTTCGCCAGCCATGTTCCGCGAGTTTTTTGTGTCTGAAGTCGAAAAAATGGGTAATTGGTGTGAATATGGCGTTTACCATTTGGATGGCCCAGCCTGCATGAAGAATATGCTGGATGTAATTTTAAGCCTGCCACAATTAAAAACGATCCAATTCACCCCTGGGGCAGGTTCAAACCCCACATACACACCTGCATATATCCCGCGTTATCGCAAAATTCTAGAGAGTGGCCGAAACCTCTACCTGTTATGCCAGCCGGCGGAAGTAGAAAAAATACTTACTGAGCTACCTCCAGAAGGTCTCTTTATGCGCACCTATGTATCGAGCCAGGCTGAAGCCGACGAAATGTTAAAAAAAGTGACCCAGTGGTCAGCCCGCGGGAACCAGTTCCCGGTTTCCTGGCCTGGATCGGAGCAATAGGATGACGACGAACAGCCCATTTATGGAAATGATTGCCATCAGCAAGGGTTTCCCAGGGGTTCAGGCATTGTCTGAAGTTTCTTTTGACCTATATCAGGGCGAAGTCCATGCCCTGGTTGGGGAAAACGGGGCTGGGAAAAGTACATTAATGAAAATTCTGAGCGGGGCATACCTGCCAGATACAGGCAAAATAAAAATCGATGGGCAGGATGTTCTCATTCAAAGCCCGCGGCATGCCCAGGGTCTCGGTATCAGTATTGTTCACCAAGAACTTAACCTTTTTCAGAATTTATCGATTGCAGAAAATCTATTTGGCGGAAAAATGCCTGCCAGCGGTTGGCTGGGCTTTGAAGACCGTAAAAAAGCGCAAGAAACAGCCAACGAATATCTGCAGAAATTCGAACTTTCCATCGATCCCAAAACAAGAGTTGGCGAGTTAAGTTTGGCTCAACAGCAGGTGGTCGAGATTTCCAAAGCGTTAGCTCGGAATGCAAAGGTCTTGATCCTGGATGAACCTACATCATCCTTGACTGAACATGAAGTTAAACTGCTCTTCGGCTTTATCAAACAATTACGTGAAGACGGTCTATGCATAATCTATATTTCGCATCGACTTGAAGAAATATTTAATATCGCCGACCGGGTGACTGTTCTGCGGGATGGCCATAAAGTGGGCACAGAAAACGTTGCTGAGATTGATGTTGAAACAGTGATTCGCATGATGGTCGGTAGAAAGTTAGAAGATCTGTACGGAAAACCTGGCGGTAAATTTGGATCGGTCGTTCTCGAAGCACAGAACCTCACCAGGCTAAAGCACTTTGATAATGTGAGCTTCAAAATTCAAGCCGGTGAAATTCTGGGTATGGCGGGTCTGGTTGGAGCCGGGCGTAGTGATGTAGGGCTGGCACTGTTTGGGGCCAATCCAGTCTCCAAAGGTTCGATTCAGATGGATGGGAAAAATGTTCATCTGCATTCCCCCCAGGCAGCGATGGCGATGGGCATCGCGTACCTCTCAGAGAATCGACAGAGTGACAGTCTATTTCTCGGGATGGATATCAAGAAAAATATTGTAGTTAGTTTGATCGAAAAACTGTCTGCTTTTGGGTTTATCGATCAAACAAGAGAATACAACACAGCAAAAGAATACGTCCAAAAATTAAATGTCCAAACACCATCCCTGGAACAGAAAATTCTCAAGCTGAGTGGTGGTAACCAGCAAAAAGTTGTTCTGGCTCGTTGGCTGGCAATCAAGCCACGTGTCCTAATCGTTGATGAACCCACCCGCGGAATCGACGTAGGCGCCAAAGTTGAGATTTATATGTTGTTGCGTGAGCTTGCGGCGGAAGGCGTGGCTATCCTGCTGATTTCATCCGAAATGCCAGAAATATTAGGATTGTCTGATCGTATCCTTGTCATGCATGAGGGCGTAGTCACCGGAATTTTAGCGCGTGCCGAGGCCACAGAAGAAAAAATTATGGCTATGGCCACCAGCGAAATGGTCAGGTTCCATTAAGGAGATATATCGAATGTCGAACAACCGTACAACAGATAATAAATTGACAACCAATCTGATGAATTCGACGCGCATTTCAACTTTGAGCAGATTGTTCGCATTGCGCGAATTGGCAATTATTCTCGTGATCATCGTAGTTTCTCTATTCCTGGTGGTCACAGCGCCTTCCTTCTTGAACTCTTCGAATTTGAGCGCAGTTGCCATCGGGCTGGTTACTGACGGTGTGATTGCAATTGGCATGACCATGGTATTGATTACTGGAGGTTTTGACCTTTCAGTTGGTTCTTCATTAGCCCTTGGCGGAATGGTAATGGCCAATTTGCTTCATAGCGGTATTGCACTTGTGCCAGCGATCCTGGTAACGCTGCTTGTATCTGCTGTTATTGGCTTAATTAATGGCTTGATCATTTCAAAGTTAGGGATCAATCCTTTGATTACCACCCTGGGAATGATGGGGGTTACATCTGGCGTTACCCTGGTTATTTCTGGTGGATATCCGCTATCGAATTTTCCGGGGAATTTCCTCTTTATCGGTCAGGGCTATTTTGGTATTGTGCCTGTCTCAGTTTTACTAATGCTGATCCTGGTGCTGATCGCGGATATTTTGCTGCGTCGTGCACAGTGGCTACGCTTACTTTACTATATTGGCGGAAATGAACGAGCTGCGCTGTTATCAGGCATCCCTGTCGACCGTATTCGGATTATGGTTTATGTTTTTTGTGCGGCTTTGGCTGGATTTGCTGGCATTATTGCGACATCACGGCTTGGATCTGCCTTTCCTTTGGCAGGTAAGGGAGCAGAGCTGCGCGTTATTTCTGCATGCGTGATCGGAGGCTGTAGCCTAAAAGGTGGCGAAGGAACTATTTTGGGCGCATTGTTAGGCGTTCTATTGATGGCCATCATTAATGACGGACTTGTGCTGTTGAATGTGTCCATCTACTGGCAAAGTATTATCAGCGGGGTCATCCTGATCGGAGCAGTTACGTTCGATATGCTGAATCAGAAGAGATCTCAAGCATAGTCATGTAGTCTTATTGATCGAGGAGAAAGGAGAAAAAACCATCCGACAATACAAAAACGGGCCATCAAACTTATCCCTTTCAACTTTTTTCAAAATTCAAGGAGGAACAAAATGAACAAAAATATGAATCGGCGTGATTTTCTTAAAACCTTGGGCATGACTGGTGGAGCCGCGCTCCTGGTTGGCTGTGCTAAAGCACCTGAAGTTACTGCAGCGCCACAAGCTACTGCAGCACCGCAGGTAAATGCCAATGAAAAATATGTCATGGTCTCAAACGTTGCTGCTCATCCATACTGGTTGGATGCTCAGTATGGTGGCGAGGACGCAGCAAAAATGCTGGGTGTCACCTGGCAATATACTGGCCCTGCCGAATTTGATACCCCTGCACAGGTTACAGCTCTTGAGCAAATTATTTCGACAAAACCTGCTGGGTTATTGGTCGCTGCCCTGCAGCCAGATGCCATCAGCGCTGCAATTGATAAGGCGATTGCAGCCGGAATTCCCGTGGTCACGGTCGATACGGATGCTCCAGATAGCAAGCGGATGACCTACCTGGGTACCGCAAACTATTCGGCGGGCGTCACGATGGGCAAGACCATGATGGAAGCCCTGGGTGGCAAAGGCAAAGTGGGTCTTGCCAGTGTTCCTGGTCAGTTTAACTTAGAGGAACGTATCCGTGGTATCAAGGATGCCTTCGCAGCTACCAACGGCGCCATGGAGTTGGTGACAGTTGTTGATGATAAAAACGATGATGCCGCGACTACCGATGCCGTAGTAGCCATGCTTCAGGCAAATCCTGATATCAATCTGGTCGGAAGCATCAATGCCGTCGGAGCTGGCGTAGCTGCTGCTTTGCGCCAAACGAATAATGTCGGAAAAATTAAAGCAGTCACTTTTGATATTACAGAACCCATCATTGCTGCTCTTGAAGATGGTTCTGTCAATGCCACCATGGTGCAGAGAACCTATATGATGACGTTTGTAGGCGTTCAGATGCTCTATGATTACAACCACAGAAGTGCCTACCTGGAAAATTGGTCGAAGAACGGGATTGGCGTTTTGCCTTACGCTGTAGACACGGGCGTCATGTCGATTACCAAGGAAAAAGCGGCTGCATTCAAGAAAAAGTAAAACTGGTTTCTGGAAATTGGAGAGTGGAGAAAGCCAACTTTGGCCTTCCCCACTCTCTGCTCAGAAAAGAATAAGCAAGGGGGCTTTGCAGGGCAACCCTTGCTTATTCAAATATTATATCAAAAATTG